>JAFTGG010000027.1 GCA_017458025.1 Oscillospiraceae bacterium
CGCTGCGCGAGGAGGTGCGCCGGCAGGAGTTCGGCGGCGCGTATGTGAAGAAGCACGCGAAGCTCGTGAATTGTACCCTCGGATACAAGGCGGGCGTCATCGGCGCGGCGCTGCTGGCGACGCAATAATACTGAAATGCATGAAAAAGTAGAAGTATTCTACTTTTTATAGCGCCGCAAGGCGCGTTGCATTTCGTATGAGACGCGCCGATGTGCGTAGCACAGCGGCTGCAATGAAAATATCTTATTTTCATTGCAGAATCGTATCATACAGCGCGTAGTCGGGGTGGTCGGGCAGCGAGGAATGATAGACCTTCTCGACCTGCGGGTGGATCATCGGGGCAAAGCGGATATTGTCCTTTAAAACCGTGATCTCACAGTTGACAAGACTCTTGACAGTCTCCATCCACGCCGTGTCTTCCATGCTGAAGCCCACCGCAATGGCGCCCGACATAAAGTTCTCGTCAAAGGGCGCCGCATACAGCGCGACCAGCGCGTCGCCGTCTCGGACGACGCCGCGATAGATCTTCCCCTGCGCGACGGCCGTCATATCAAACGAGGCCAGCGGGCACGCGTCGCTTTAAAGCAAGATGCCGCCCTGCTTGCCGGAAGCCACGATAAACGCATACTCTCCGCTGCCGGAAGCGCTCCAGAGGCGTGCGGCGGACGCACGTCGCCCAACCGCAGATAATTGGTAAAATCGCTGTTGCCCGCCCAGCTCGCGTGCTCGGCAGAAAGCCGATCCAGCTCGGCGTCCAGATTGTTTTGGAGCACGTCCATACCGACGCGGGCGCGCTCCACAACGATGGAGTTGCTGTACTCCCGAAAATTCAACCGCGCCACGGTGACGATCAAAACTACGGTGAGAGCGAGGGCGCGGTGGAGATCAGCATGATCTGTGTTCCGACGCGCTTGAAAAGACTGAGCTTTTTCATTTCCTCTACTCCCTGCTGTCGGAATCGGCTAAGTTGACCTTAACCGATTCCGGCATATCATGCCGTCGTGGGATATGCAAGCTTTTTCGGCATTTTTTCGCCGTACCGCAAATATTTATGCATTGATAGAAAGGGCACGCCGCAGCCGGAAGGGATCAGCCGCCAAAGCCGCGATTGCCCTTCTTCCTCTGAAACGCGGCGGGAATACGCAGCTCCGCCCGATACTTGGCCACCGTCCGCCGCGTGATGGGAATACCGCTTTTTGTCAGTTGCTCCGCCAGCCGTTGATCGCTCAACGGCGCGGCGGAGCTTTCCTGTTCAATCAGCGCAAAAAGCCGCCTTTGAACCGCCTGTCGGGACACGCCGTTCGTCATCGCGCGGCTGAAAAAGTACCGGAGCGGATAAACTCCCAGGCGGCATTGCAGATATTTGCCGCTGACGGCGCGGGACACGGTGGATACGCTGAGTCCCAGCCGCGCGGCAAGCGACGTGAGCTGCATGGGCGCCAATTCCTCGGTCCTGCCCATGAAGAATCTCTGCTGCGTATCCACAACGGCCTGCGCGCAGCGCAGCAGCGTCGCGCCTCGCTGCTCAAGACCCGAGAGCAGCGCCTGCGCGTCCCGCAGCTTTTGGCGCAGATAATCCGCAAGCTCCTTACTGCCCTCCTGCTTCATCAGTGCCGAATAATACGCGCTGATGCGAAACTGCGGCATATCGTACCGATTCAAAACGGCTTCCGGCCACCCGTCCTCCCGCTCGACCACATAGACGTCCGGACGCGCGAAAACAGCGGTTTCCGCCGCATGAAACGTGCTGAGCGGATACGGGTCAAGCGCTGTGATCTGCGCCTGCGCTATATCCAGCTCCGCCTCCGATATCCTCAGCTTCCGGCAGATCGCATCGCGCTGTCCGCGCCCCAGCTCCGGCAGGCAGCTTTCCACGACCGCCAAGGCCGCCGGAGACGCCTGCTCCGTCCGGCCAAGCTGGAGCAGCAGGCAATCCCGCAGATCGTATGCGCCGACTCCGGCGGGTTCAAGGCTCCGAAGCGTCCGAAGCGCCTGCCTGCCCAGCTCGGGCGGAACGTTCATATCCATGAGGCCGTCCACGTCCTCCCGCGCAAGATACCCGTTCTCGTCGAGAAGCTCGACCAGATATTTGCAAAGCAGCAGCAACGGTTCTTCCAAGCGCAGGCGCTCCAATTGATCGAACAAAAACATCCGCGCGCTGCTGAGCATCAGGTCCGCCGCGCCCTGCTCCGGCGCCCATGCGTCCGCTTGTATATGGATAGGCGCGGCGACGTCGGTCAGCCACGCGGCACGGCTGCGCAGTTCCGCATATTCCTGCGCCAATTCGGCGTCGGGAATATGCTCCAGCACCGGATTCTCCTCCGCCGCGCGCGCGACATAGTCCGACACGTCGAGCGCGCTCATTTGCAGCAGTTTCATACGCAGCAGCATCTGCGGATTGAGCCGCAGCTCTTGCCGCTGTTCGGTTTTCAGGGTGAGCGGTTCCGCCATTGGCTGCCTCCCTTGTCATACTATAATCAGGTAAAAAGCTTACGGCACGATAAAAAGATACCATAAATGTAAGCTTTTTATATGAGTTTCGTATCAGAAGATGATGCCGTATTTGCGAATACGGTACTGAAGGCTCTGCCGCAAGATGCCGAGCGTCTTCGCCGTCAGCGAGATGTTGTTCCCGCAGCGGTCCAGCGCCTTGAGCAATACCGCGTGTTCATAATCGTCCAAAAGACTCTGCAGCGTACAGCCGGAAAAGTCGATCTGCTCCAACGCGGAGTCAGGCGCGGGGCGGCTTTTGACCAGATAGGACGGAAGATGCTCCGTCTGCAGGACATTTCCGTCCGCAACGTTTTGCGCATAGTCGATCACATGGAACAGCTCGCGCACATTGCCGGGCCACGAGTATCCGCGGAAAAGCTCCATCACGTCGGGCGATACCGATGTGATGTTGTGGATAAATTGGTGCGAGGTCGCCGCGAGGTGGTATTCGATCAATTCCATCAGGTCCTCCATGTGCTCCCGCAGGGGCGGCAGCTCGATGGTCACGGTGGAAAGGCGGTAAAACAGGTCGCGCCGGAAACGGTTCTCCGTCACCGCGCGGAACGGGTCTTCATTGCAGGACGAGATGATTCGCACATCCGCCTCGATATCCTTCGTACTGCCGAGGCGGCGGAACACCTTTTCCTGAATCACGCGCAAAATCTTGGACTGCATGGACAGGCTCATGGAGTTGAGCTCGTCGAGGAAGATCGTGCCGCCCTCGGCCTCCTCAAAATAGCCCGCCTGATTTTCGCTGCCGGTGAAACTGCCATTCTGCGTACCGAATAAAATGCTCTCAATCAACGGCTCCGGCACCGCCGCGCAGTTGACGGCAAGGAATTTCTTGCCGTGCCGGCGGCTGGCGCGATGGATGCTTTGGGCAAATATCTCCTTGCCCGTGCCGGTCTCTCCCACGAGCATGACGGACGCGTCCTGCGCCGCCACGCGTCGGGCGAGCTGCACCGCCTCGCGCAGCTTTTGGTCGTGCCCGATCACATGGTCAAAGGTGTAGCCGGAGAAGCTGACCGCCGGCGTGCGCGCGGAATAATTCTTGAGCGCCCGCCCCGTGGACTCCAGCCGCCCGATCCACTCGCGGAGGATCTCCTCTGTCTGCTCATAAGTAATGGCGCCCATCAGTTCGCCGTCACGGTAAATGGGATAGGAGGTATTGGCTGTCACGATATCTGTGCCGTCCGGCACGCTGAAGCGGTCCACGCGGTCGATCACCGGCGCGCCGGTACGCAGCGCCGTCATCGTCGTGCTGACGTCCTCGCTCAGGCTGTACAGGTCGAGCAGATGGCGCCCCTCGATTTCCAGCCCGTCCGGGATACGGGAAATACGGCGGCTGGAACGGTTGAAAAAGACGGCGCGGGCGTCCTTGTCGTAAATCTGCACGCCTTCAAAGAGCTGATCCAATGCGCGCGCAAGGAGCTCCGACTTGTCGTCGGTCCGTGAAAGCAGCAAGTACCGTCCGCCCTCCGGCGCGGGCAGAAACGCAAAGGAGAACGTATCGTCGTCCCACGAAAATGTTCCCTCGCGCTCGCCCTCCGGCAGCGGCAGACACTCCGATATCGGAATCCCGCGTTCCACCCAGCTATCCACCAGCGGCGCGAACAGGGAGTTCAGCCGCTCGTTGCTCCATGACACGGACAGCGGCTCGTCCGCTCCGTTGAGCAGCAGCATGATATCGTAACAGGCCATTGCGGTTCGCCTCCGTACTTTTTTCAGCGACAGTCTATCCCGCTTCCGCGGGCTTGTCAAGCAAATACGCAGTAAAATTTTGCACTTCGCAATGCATTTTTGCACGTTATCTTTGCCAAACCTGCCACCCCGTCCGGACCGTTTGATCGGCAATTTGTCGGATTGCATAAACGCCGTCCTCTTGTCGCGGATTTATCGAAAAAATGTCCTCCGCAAAAAGACATATCACATTCTTTCCGTCTAAATTGCCGAAAATAGCAAAAATTCTTTTTTGCGGCCAAGATTGGCACGCTTTTTGCTTGCTATTGATGGCATCAAAGAAAGGAGGCAAAGTGTGCCAAATTTTCTCCGGCACACGAGAAAATCATGGGCAACGAAAAAGTAACCATCCGCAAGCCGGTATTCATCACGATGGCGATCCTGTATGTCGCCATCATCGTACTCGGCCTTGCCGCTCCCGAGTGGTTCGCCACCGGCGAGGAGAGCATCGTCAACTTCGCCTGTCTCAATTTCGGCAGTCTCTATGATCTGCTGACGCTGGGTCTGGTATTCTTCTGCGTCTGGGTCATGTTCTCCAAGAAGGTCGGAGATATCCGCATCGGCGGCAAGGACGCCAAGCCGATCATGAGCAAGTGGAATTGGTTTGTTATCTCGCTCTGCGGCGGCATTGCGACGGGCATTGTCTTCTGGAGCATCGCGGAGCCGATCACCCACTTCACCGAAGGTATTCCCGGGTTTGCCAACCTCTATGCCCCCGGCACGGAGCAGGGCGCGATGCTCGCGCTCGCGACGACCTATTTGCACTGGGGTATTTCCGAGTACGCGTACTACTGCGTCGCCGGTATCGCGATCGGCATCGCGGTCTACAACATGAAGCTCCCGTATCGCGTCAGCGCTTGCCTGTATCCCATTCTCGGCAAGAAGGCAATGGGCGTCATCGGCACCATTGTCGACATTCTCTGCGTGTTCGGCCTTGCCGGCGGCGTCTCCGCCTCTCTGTGCGAGGGCGCGCTGCAGCTCGGCGCCGGTATCGGCATTCTCACCGGCCTGACCCCCGGCAATGTGATGTGGATCATTATCCTTGTCGCTACGGTCATCACCTTCATCATCTCCAGCTACACCGGCATCGGCAAGGGCGTGCGCTTCCTCTCCGACAAGAACGCAAAGCTCTACATGGGCCTGATGGTCTTCGTGATCCTCTTCGGGCCGACGTCCTTTATCCTCAACAACGCCACGCAGGCGCTGGGCTTCCATGCCGAGCACTTCTTCACGCAGTCCACTTACCTGTCCGGCTACGATCAGGATATGTGGCCGACCTGGTGGACGATCAACTATTGGAGCTGGATGATCGCCTACGCCCCGCTGATGGGCATCTTCCTCGCGAAGGTCGCCCGCGGCCGCACGCTGCGCGAGTTCACCATCTATAACTTCCTGCTGCCCGGCGGATTCGGTATCCTCTGGTTCGGCATCTTCGGCTCTTCCGCCATTTTCTACGAGATCAACGGCGGCGGCATCTATCAGAGCATGCAGGACCTCGGCACGGAGTCCGCGGTGTTCGCGTTCTTTAAGAACATGCCGCTGTCCTCGATCCTGAGCGTCATCTTCCTCTTCACCGCGTTCCTGTCCATCGTCACGCTCTGCGACTCGATGACCACGACGATCTCGTCGCTGTCCATCAACTCCAAGAACGCCGCGACGGCGGAGCCGCCCGCGAAGATCAAGATCTTCTGGGGCGTCACGGTCTCCCTCGTCTGCTTCGTCAACCTCGCCACCGCGAGCAGCGTCGGCAACGTCAGCGGTATCGACGCGACCAAGCAGCTCGCCATTACGGCGGCGTTCCCGCTGCTGATCGTCATGATCCTCATGCTCATCAGCGGCGTCATGATGCTCCGCAACTATGAGAAGTATGATACGGTCGACCACACCGAGACCTCTGTCGTCGATAAGGACCTCATCTGCGACTTTGACGAGGACGCGGTCATCTGATGGACGATAAAAGAACGATTGTCCTCGGCGAAAAGCTCTCCTTAGAGGATTTCGTCGACATTGCGCGCAACGGCGCGCTGGTAGAGTTTTCCTCCGCGTACCGCGAGCGCGTCGAGCGCTCGCGGGCGCTGGTGGAGCAGTGGGTCGCCGATCGCCGCGTCATGTACGGCGTAACGACCGGCTTCGGCGCGCTCTGCACCAAGGCCATCGACCCGCTGCAGACCGCCCGTCTGCAGGAGAACATCATTCTGACGCACTCGGTCTCCGTAGGCGAGCCGTTGAGCATCGAGCAGGTGCGCGCTACGATGCTCATGGTGCTACAAAACCTCGGTCAGGGCTACAGCGGCGTGCGCATGATTCCGCTGGAATACTACCGCGACTTCCTCAATACCGGCCTGACGCCCTACGCGCCCGGCGACGGCAGCGTGGGCTACCTGTCTCCCGAGGCTCATATGGCGCTGGTGCTGCTCGGCAAGGGCAAGGCGTGGTATCAGGGCGAGCTGCTCTCCGGCGAAGAAGCGCTGCGCCGCGCGGGCATGGAACCGCTGGTGCTCAGCTCCAAGGAGGGGCTGGCTCTGATCTCCGGCACCACCTCCGCCACCGCGATGGCGGCGCTGAGCCTGTGGGATCTCGAAAAGGCGGCGCGCTCCGCGGACATTGTCGGCGCCATGTCGCTCGAAGCGCTCAAGGGCGTCATGAACGCCTTTGACCCGCGCGTCATGTCCGTCCGTCCGCACAAGGAGCAGACGGACACGGCGGAGAATGTGCGCCGTATTCTGGACGGCTCCAAGCTCATCGAGAAGTACGCGGGCAGCCGCGTGCAGGACGCGTTGTCCCTGCGCTGTATCCCGCAGCTCCACGGCGCGGCAAAGCGCATGCTCGCCGACGCGCGCAGCGTCATCGAAACGGAGATGAACTCCTGCTGCGACAACCCGATCATCTGGCCCGGGGACGGCGAGCAGGAGGCGATTTCCGCCTGCAACGCGGACTCCTCCTATGTGGGCATGGAGATGGACGGCGCGTGCATCGCGGCGGTGTCGCTCGCCAAGATGTCCGAGCGGCGCAACAACCGCCTGATCGACGGCTCGCTCTCCGGCTATCCTTGGTTCTGCATCAGCGAGCCGGGGCTCAACTCCGGATTGATGATCCCGCAGTACACTCAGGCGGGCCTTATCAACCAGATGCGCATGCTCGCGACGCCGTCCTCCATCGACAACACGCCCACCTGCGGCAATCAGGAGGACTATGTCGCGATGGGCTACAACGCCTGCAGGAAGGCCGCCGGCATGGCGGAAAAGCTTGAGTATGTGCTGGCGATCGAGCTGCTCTCCGCGTTCGAGGTACAGCAGTTCGCCGATCCCGAGGTTCCGCGTTCCCCCGCGACCACGGCGGTACTGGGCGAGATCGGGAAGCATGTGCCGATGATGGAAGCGGACATGCTGCTGCATCCGCACATCGAGTATCTCAAGAATCTGATCCACTCCGGCGAGCTGATCCGGCTCGCGGAGAAGGTTGCCGGCACGTTAAACTGACAGAAAAGGAGCGGAAAAGGAATGGACGTCTCGATCAGAAACGCGCAAAGCGTGAAAAAGATCGTTCTGACCGACTGCATGCCCTCGCTGGAGGAATTTATCGCCGTGGCCAAATTCGGCGCGCAGGTCGAATTTGGCGAGGAAATGAAAAAAGCCGTGCTCGATAACCGCGCGCTGCTGGAAAAGTTTCTCGCGGAGGGGCGCATTATCTACGGCGTTACCACGGGCTTCGGAGAGAACGTGCGTTACACGATCTCTCCGGACGACGCTGAGACGCTGCAGGCGAACATCGTGCGCACACACGCCGTCGCCGTGGGCGAGCCGCTCGACCGCGAACAGACCCGCGCCGTCATGCTCATGACGATCCTCAACGCGGGCAAGGGCCACTCCGGTATCCGCCTCGAAACCTTGGAGCTGATCCGCCAGATGCTCAACAGGGATCTGCTGCCGTGGGCGCCATCCGAAGGCTCCGTCGGCTATCTCGGCGTCGAGGGCCACCTTGCCATGTCTTACATTGGCGAGGGCAAGATCTGGCGCGACGGCAAACCCGCTCCCGCGGCGGAGGTGCTGGAGCAGAACGGCCTCGCGCCGCTGCGGCTTTCCTATAAGGAAGGCCTGTCCATGCTCAACGGCACCATTACCGTAACCGCTCTCGGCCTGCTGGCGCTCTATGAGACGGCGCTTGCCGTTGAGAACGCGGAAGTCGCCGGCGCGATCTGCTACGAGGTGCTGCGCGGCACGGACAAGGCGCTCGACCCGCGTATCCACGCAGTCAAGCAGCATGGCGAGCAGATCGCGGCGGCGGACAACCTGCGCCGCATGCTCGCCGGCAGCGCCATCATAGAGCATTATCGCGACGCAAAGGTGCAGGACGCCTATGTGATGCGCTCTATGGCGCACATCCACGGCGCGGCGAAGAAGCTGGTCGCGGAAGCGCACGACGTAATTGTCGACGAGATGCACGGCGTCAGCGACAATCCTGAGCTCTTTGCCGAGGGCGGCGACGGCGTGGCGCTGATGTGCGGCAACTTTGACGGCAGCTTTGTCGGCTCTCACGCGGATATGCTGGCGATGGCGAGCGCGATCATCGGCAAGCTGGTAGAGCGCGGGACCGACCGCATGGTCAACCGGAACCTGAACGACGGCCTGCCCGCGTTCCTTGTCTCCAATCCCGGGCTGAACAGCGGCTTCATGATCCCGCAGTACACCTCGGCGGGGTTGATGGCGGAGGTGCGCCACCTCGCCGTGCCCGCCACCGTCGACAGCGTTTCCACCAGTGCGAATCAGGAAGATCCCGTCTCCATGTCGTACTACGCCTCAAAGAAAGCGGGCGCCGCCGCGCGAAAGCTGCAGTATATGGTCGCCATCGAAATCTACACCGCGCTGCAGGCCATCGACTTCCTCAAGCCGCTGGAGCCGTCTCCCGCGCTTGCCGCGCTGCGGGACTCCGTGCGCGCGGACGTTCCTTTCGTGGACAGCGATCGTTACCTCTATCCCGATATTGAATATCTGTACGACCGTGTCCGCGACCGTTCGCTGGTAGCGCTGGTCGAGCAGAAGATCGGAGCGCTCAGGTAAGCATCGACAAAACATATTCACGCGGGAAACGGCAGGTCAAAAGGCCTGCCGTTTCCCGCATTTGATACTGATACTAGAATCTGATCAAAAGCTTCCCAAGGCTTTTGATAATATCCTGATTGGATATCGGGAATATCAACCTTAATCTTATTGTAGTAGACAAATATCAGGACAGACATGATGCGCTCGCTTATGCCGCATATCTGTTTTCGGCCTATGGGTTGGCCGTCGCGCTGACGTGGGCGTTCCGCTCGCTGAAGGCCGCGATCTTAAACGCGGCATGGTTTCAACGGTTCATCGCGCTGCCGCTTGTCCGGCGTTGGCGGTCAGACGTCCGTTTTCGCACCCGCGTCTCGCTCTATTTCGGCTTGGCAATCAATTTGCTCTATGCGGTGATCAAATTGGTTTCCGGCGTCAGGTATCACACGTCTTGGTTTGTCGTGCTCGCCCTGTACTATGCGTTCCTTGCCGTGATGCGATTCGCCGTCCTCAGCTCGGCGCGGCGCGACCCACACGGGCAGGATCTGATCGCCGAATATCGCCGCTACCGCCTGTGCGGCATGATCCTGTTCGGTATGAACGCCGTGCTATCAGGTATGGTGGCATTCATCATCGCGCACAACGCAAGCTATGAGTACCCGGGTACGCTGATTTTCCTGATGGCTGCCTACACTTTTTATATGTTTATTCTCGCCATCGTCAATCTGGTGCGGTTCCGTAAGTACGGCAGCCCGCTCCTCTCTGCGGTAAAAGCAATCGGCATGACCGCTGCGCTGGTGTCCATGCTGTCGCTGGAGACCGCCATGCTCGACCAGTTCGGCGGCGACGATCCCGCACGGTTCCGTGCGACGATGATCGGCGTCACCGGCGCGGTGATTTGCGCGGTGGTGCTTATCATGTCCGTGGTGATGATTGTCCGCTCGACACGTGCGCTGAAAAGCCTCACAAGATGATTGTTTTAACAAAACTCAAACAATTCTCTGACAATTCACAAACAATCCTCCTGTATCTTAGGTTCCGTAAGACTGAGATACAGGGGGATTCTCATTTATGAACGCAATCGAGATAAGAGGGCTCAAGAAGTCCTTTCGCGGGTTGTACGCGCTGGACGGCCTCGACATGACCGTGCCGGTCGGAGCAATCTACGGCTTTATCGGCGAGAACGGCAGCGGCAAGTCCACGACCGAAAAGCTGCTTTGCGGCCATCTGGTGCCGGACAGCGGGAAGATGAAGCTGTTCGGCAAGAGCTACAAGGACGCCGCCATCCGCTACCGCGTCGGCGCGCTGATCGAAAATACGGGATGCTTCCCGAACTCCAGCATCTATCAAAACCTGATGATGCAGGCGATCAATCTGACGCTGGACAATCCGAATGAGGAGATCCAACGCGTGTTGAAGATTGTCCGCATGGAGGACGAGGCGAAGCTCAAATTCAAGAAGTGTTCCCTCGGCATGAAGCAGCGCATCGGCATTGCAATGGCGCTGCTCGGCGATCCGGCGCTGCTCATCCTCGACGAGCCGATCAATGGCCTCGATACGGACGGTATGCGCATCATGCGCGAGATTTTGCTCGACATCACGCAGAATTGCGGCTGCACGGTGCTGATCTCCTCCCACATCCTCGGTGAGCTGGAGAAAATTGCCACACACTACGGCATCATCCGGCAAGGCAAAATGGTGCAGGAGCTGACCGCCGCCGAGATGGAGGGGCGCTGCCGGATGTTCACATCCATCAAGGCCGACGATATGCAGACGGCCTTCCTCACCCTGCGGCAGAAGTACGATAACGTCAAGGCCGAGGAAGGGTACGTTCGGGTTTACGACGTGAACGACACGGAGGGCATCGTGGACACGCTGATGAAAAGCGGCTGCATCCCCGGCGAGGTCACGAAGAACCGCATCGGGCTTGAGGAATACTACATCGACCTGATGAGCAAGAAGGGAGCGTAACATGGAAACGAGACTGGAACCCAAATTTGAGCGCCTGAGCGTTTCACGCCGCCTGCGCGGGATGCTGGGCGTAGACTTCTACCGCCTGTTCCATACGCCGATGTTCTACATCTTCCTCGCCATTGCCGCCATCATCCCCGCGATGGTACTCTCAACGGGCGGTCAGGACGGCGGCGCGGCGCTGTACACGAATACCTGGAACATCATCGCGGCGGACACGCCGCTCTACGTTGTCAGGGACATTGGCGACTACGCCAACATGAACATGGTGTTCATCTTCGGCGGCATCATGGTGTCCATCTTCATCGGCCACGACTACCGCAGCGGCTATGTCAAACAGCTTTTCACCACACACGCGAAAAAACGCGACTACATGATGAGCAAATCCATCGTCTGCGCGTTCGCTATGGCGTGTATGTGCGGCACCTACTTGCTGGGAGGGGCCTTCGCGGGCATCCTGACCGGCGCGTCCATGCGGGTCAACTTTGGTTCGCTGCTCGTCGCAATCCTCGGCAAGATGGTGATGAGCCTCGGCTGGGCGAGCCTCTATACCTTCCTCAACGTGCTGTTCCGTCGACACTTCGGCATCTCCATCGCGTCCAGCTTTTTCCTCGGCACCGGCATCCCCATCATCGGCGCGGCGGCAATTCTTGGCAACAACTCGGCGCTGAACGTGTTCCTCTATGGCTCGTCCGTCAACGCCTGCCTGTCGAGCAACCTCGTGACGCTGGGCACTTGCGTTGTGGTTTCGATTGCGTGGGCGATCATCTACAATCTGCTCGGCTCGGCGGTGCTCGCCCGCAGCGACGTGTACTAAGGAGGAATTTCCAATGAACGCAATCGAAATCAGAAATTTGTCAAAGAGCTTTGGCAAGAAGCAAGCCGTGAGCGGCCTCAATATGACCGTTCCCGCAGGCGCGATCTACGGCTTTATCGGTGAGAACGGCTCCGGCAAATCCACCACCGAGAAGATGATTTGCGGACTGCTGCACCCGAACGGCGGAACAATTAGGCTCTACGGCAAGGACTATACCGACGCCGAAGTCAGAGCGAAGATCGGCGTATTGATCGAAGCGCCGGGCTGCTTTCCGAACCTGAGCGTGTGGAACAACATGATGATCCAAGCCGACAACCTCGGCATCAAGCAGCCGCAGCAGGAAATCGCGAAGGTGTTGAAAACGGTACGCATGGAGGGCGCGGCGTCCAACAAATACAAAAACTGCTCGCTTGGTATGAAGCAGCGCATCGGTATTGCGATGGCGCTGCTGGGGCACCCCGCGCTGCTGGTGCTGGACGAGCCGATCAACGGCCTCGACGCGGACGGTATGCGCATTATGCGTGAGGTGCTGACCGACATTACCAACGATGGGCAATGCACCGTCCTGATTTCCTCCCACATCCTCGGGGAGCTGGAGAAGATCGCCACGCACTACGGCGTCATCCGCAAGGGCCGGATGCTCAAAGAAATGACCGCCGCCGAGCTGGACACGAGCTGCCGCACCTATATCGCGTTGCAGACGAAGGAAGCGGACAAGGCAAAATGGCTGCTCGGCAAGCATTACAAGCGCGTCGGGGCGGACGAGAGCGGCTGGCTCCGCGTCTATGACGCCGCGACGCCGGAGGAGATTGTATCTCTGCTGTATGAAAACGGCGTCACGTTGAGCGAAATCAAAACGGCAAAGATCGGTCTGGAAGAATACTACATTGATCTGATAAACGAAACGGAGGGCAGATAGCATGGATAGGCTCAACAGCATGGTGAAAGTGGACGCCAGAAGGATGTTCACGTCATCCCCCTTCTACGTCCTGTGCGGCGTCGCCCTCGCAATGCCCATCTTGATCCTCGTCATGACCTCTATGGCCGGCGGCGACGCGATGGCATTTACAAACACATGGCGGATCATCGGCTCCGAGGGCGGCATGGATAGGATGAACATGGACATGACCGCCATGTGCAACATCAACCTCATGTTCTTTATGGCAGGCTTGTTTGTCTGCGCCTTCGTCGCGGAGGATTTCAAAAGCGGCTATGTAAAGAACCTGTTCACCGTCCGCGCGAAAAAGGGCGACTACGTCGCGTCCAAGACGATTGTATGCTTCATCGCCTGCGCGCTGTTTCTGATCGCGTTCTTCGTCGGGGCAGTCCTCGGCGGCGCGATTGCGGGACTGTCCTTTGAGCTGGGCGCGGCTGGCATTCAGGGGCTTGTGATGTGTATGCTGGCGAAAATTTTCCTGATGGCGGTGTTTGTCGCGATTGCGGTGCTC
>JAFTGG010000211.1 GCA_017458025.1 Oscillospiraceae bacterium
CTATCATCTACCTTTCGACCAACAGTATGATCGTGTTTTCATCAAGCCTGAGTTGGGTGAGTTCTACGCTTGGACAGTGCAGGAGGCCGAAGATGCAGGATTTCGCCGCGCGTATCGTTGGCATGGCAACCAACTCAGCTAGCTCCCTGCCGGTGGTATCGGTTTCCGACCCTGCCGCGAAAATAACTGTTGACAAATCCATCTTCCGGGCATACTATGTGAGCGTAGGCAATGCGCACAACATGGCCTAAAGGTTTTCACCGAAAAACGGGAACCCCGGATGAGAGGCTGCTCATCCGGGGTTCCCTATTCGTTTTTGCGGTTGCCCGCTCGGTACGCTTAGACCGAGGCCGGTGTCACCGTCAACGACCGTCCAGCCATTTGCAAATGTAGTAGGCTGCTACGTTTGCCAATACGGCCGCGATGTATGCGCACAACAGGTCCATTGGTATTTCACCTCCCCTCTGCCGAGGGGTTCGGCGACGCGGCAAGTATAGCATACCCGACAAAAATTGACAAGGAGGTTCCCCATGCGAAAGAACGAAGCCGCCTGGGTCGAGAGCCGGAAGCGCTGGCAGATTAAGGTGCAGTCTGAAGGCACGCGCAAGACTTTCACCGACTCCACCCCCGGCAAAAAGGGCAAGATCGCTGCGGAGCGCAAGGCGGATCGGTGGCTTGAAGACCATCTCACCGGCGACGGTCTCCGAAGCGACGTCCTGCTCGACCGTTTTCTCCAGAAGAAGAAAGACACTACCTCCGAGGGTAATTATGAGCAGGTCGAGAAGTACGTCCGCCTTTATATCCGGCCCGTCATCGGCAAGAAGAAGATCGGACGCCTAACGGAGAACGATCTGCAGGAGGTCATCGACAGAGCCTATTCCAACGGGCTTGCCTACAAGACACTCTGCAACATCCGCGGCACGATCTCCTCATTCATGAAATACTGCCGCAAAGACAAGGCGACGACACTCTTTCCCGAAAGTTTGGTCGTGCCCGCCGGAGCTAGGCGCGGCGAGAAGCACATCGCGCAACCGAATGAAGTAAAAACTCTTTTCAACTCCGACAAAACGTGTTATTATGGCAAGGAGATTTCAGACCGCTACATCCACGCCTACCGCTTCGCCGTGCTGACGGGCATCCGCCCCGGTGAACTGCTGGGGCTCCAATGGTCGGATGTCAACGGCGATAAGCTGACGATCCGTCGCTCGCTCAACAACCGCAGCAAGATCACACAGGGCAAGAACCAGAACGCCCGGCGCAGCATCTCGCTCAAAGGTCTCGCCTTGGCTGAGTTGGAGGCACAACGCGCAATGCTCTCCCACCGCGGTGAGATCTCGCAGTACATTTTCCCCGCTCCGGACTCCGGCTTCACAACGCAGCAGAGCTTCCGCTTCTCCTGGCATCGTTACTGTGAGCACAACGGTATTGGCCACCTCACCCCCTATGAGTTGAGGCACACCTACGTCAGTATCAACGACGATATGCCGGACGGCTTGAAGAAGAAGGCGATCGGTCACTCCGCCAACATGGACACAGAAGGCATCTACGGCCACCTGAAGGCCGGCGACTTGGATCGCATCGCGGAGTACAGTTCCACCGCGGTCAAGAAGATCATCGGGGAGTAGTTCTCCGCAAATTAGGTACCCACTTTGGTACCCACTTTGTTTCACAAACGCGCGATTTTGAGTATCATTATTTGTTGAGAGAACAGCCCAAAAGTCGTTTGTTGCGGGCTTTCTTGGCGTTGAAGAGTGTGCTCCCATGAGGTTCAAATCCTCTCTTCAGCGCCAGAAAAACCGCGCAAACCGAACGGATTGCGCGGTTTTCGTTTCTCCGGCGGCAATGCAAGGAGACGCTATGGCCAAAAAAGAGAAAAAACCGAAAAAAGAAAAGCAGCCCAAGGGTGCAAAGGGCAAAAAGGGCAGAAAGGCCAAGGCGGCAGAAGAGCCTGTGATCCCCTATGCCGGCTCCGACCGCGTCAAGTCCGCCCTCGCCGTCATGGTCGCCGTTCTCTGCGGCGTCTGCATCGGGCTGTCCCTTTACACGGTCAGCTACTTTTCGCGCAGCGCCCGCGAGGCTTCCGCCGCGGCTGTCGAAGCGGAAAGAGTGCGTTCGGCTACGCCCTCGGCGAACGGCGTGATCCTGTTCTCGCAGCCGGACGGCACGTTCATCTACGGATAGGGAGGGCGTAATGCGGAATCGACAGCGCCGCGTACACGATTGGCGCCTGCTCAAATGGCCGTTCACCGTGACGTTTCTCTACTACTCGCTGCTCATGCTCGTCACCGGCTCCGCCGAGGCGAGCGAGATCGGCTTTGCCGGCGTGTTGGGTCTCGCGCTCCTCATGGACGCGGCGATATACTTCTTCTACTGCTTCTTTCTGAGCCGAGACGGAGACGATCCAAACAAGCTGTGGGCGGTGTTCGTCCTCTTTTACGGCCTGCTTACCCTGCCGCAGCTGCAAGCGCTGTGGGAGCTGATGAAAGCCCATGCGGTCATATAAAAAGACGCCGGAGTTTCCGGCGTCTCAAATCGTCGACAAAGGCAAAAGCCTTTGCCGACGAAAAGGCTTCACTCCGCTCAGCGCACGATTTGTCCGTATAAGACGGACAAATCGCACGTTCGCTTCGCGCAAAGTGTTTTTTCTGACGCACATGTCGTCAGACATAACATTAAAGCTCTTTCGCGCCTGCGGGCGCGAAACTCTGCGAGGCTTTTGGCTACAGTCTGAGACGCCGGGGTTTCCGGCGTCTTTTTATCTCCTGATTTCAAGCCCCTTGCGCTTGAGCAGGTCCTCCAGCAGATCGACCGTGCCCTCGATGCCGAGCAGCGCGCTGTCGATGCACAGGTCGTAGCTCTTGGCGTCGCCCCACTCCTTCGCGGAGTAGAAGTTGTAATACGCCGCGCGGTCCTTGTCGCGCTTGCGGATGCGCTCCTTCGCCTCATCCTCGGAGATGCCGTTGCGCATCGCGACGCGCTTGATGCGGTTCTCGATCGGCGCGGTGATGAACAGGTTGATGACGTCGTCGCGGTCCTTGAGCGCGTAGTCCGCGCAGCGCCCGATCAGCACGCAGGAGCCCTGATCCGCGAGCTTCTTGATCGTCTCGTAGGTCGCGAGGTACACCTGCTGCTCGATGGAACCCTTGGAATTGATATGGCTCATCGAGAACGAATACGGATCAAGCGCGATCGAGTAAAGGAAGCTCTTAGGCCGCTCGTCAAACGAGTGGAACAGCTCCTCGCAGAGTCCGCTCTCCTCCGCCGCCTTCTTGAGCAGCAGATCGTCGTAATAGGCAATGCCGAAGCGCTTCGCCAGCGCCGTGCCGATCTCGCGTCCGCCGCTGCCGTACTGCCTGCCGACTGTGATGACCATAGGATCACCCTCCTTTACGTTGATTATAGCATTTTTCCCGCCGGAGCGCAAATAAAAATTGTATAAACCGCCCTTGACAAGCCCGCCGCTTTGCGCTATTCTACCTAACGTGATCCAAGGGGCGCCGGCGCAAACCGGCTGAGACGAAGCATATCGCTGCTTCGATCCCTCAGACCTGATCCGGACAATGCCGGCGTAGGGATGGTGTCAAGCAGCTTTGTATGCACCGTGATGCGCCCGCATTGCGGTGTTTTTGTATTTAGGAGGTATCCCCATGAACAACACCAGCAAAGCCACTCGCGCGCTCGTCGAGGGAGCGCTCATGGTCGCCGCGGCGGAAGCGCTCGGCTACATCAAGCTCTGGCACATGCCGGAGGGCGGCTCCATCTCGCTGATGATGCTGCCCATCGTGCTCTACGCGCTGCGCTGGGGCCTCGGCAACGGCCTGCTCGCGGGCTGCGCGCTCGGCATCATCGACTTTATGCTCGGCGGCGGCATTGCCATCGGCTGGCAGTCCATTCTCGGCGACTATGTCATCGCCTGCACACTCATCGGCCTCGCCGGCATCGGCCACAAGCGCGGTATGCCCGGCGTCATCTGCGGCTCGATACTCGGCTGCCTCGGGCGCTATGCCGCCGTGTGGGTCACGGGCGCGACGCTCTGGGGCGAGTACATGTACGACATCTATGGCCTGCCGATGACCAACGAGTGGGTCTACTCCGCGCTTTACAACATTCCCGTGCTGATCTCCGGCGTGCTGACCACGGTCGTCGCGGCGCTGCTCGTCAAGCCGATGCAGCGCCTGCCCAAGGTCGATTGAAGCGTGTGCCCTTGCTTTGCAAAAACGGCTCCGGACGCCTGTCCGGAGCCGTTTTGCGGTTATGCCCTTCTCTTGCCCTCAAGGCGGATCTTATCCGCGATCATGGCGATGAACTCGCTGTTCGTGGGCTTACCCTTCGTGTTCGAGACGGTGTAGCCGAAGTAGCGCTGGAGCGTCTCCAGATCGCCGCGGTCCCACGCGACCTCAATGGCATGGCGCACGGCGCGCTCAACGCGGGACGGCGTCGTGTTATAACGGCGCGCGACCTCGGGATAAAGCACCTTTGTCACCGCGTTAATGACGTCCATATCCTGCACGGCGATGATGATCGCCTCGCGGACATATTGATAGCCCTTGATGTGCGCGGGCACGCCGACTTCGTGAATGACGGCGGTCACCTGCCGCTGCAGCGCCTGAAGCTCGTCCTCCTCGGCCTCCGCGTCCTCGCTGGCGACCTGCCGCATGCGATCGAGGAGCGAGCCGGTCTCAAAGGGCTTGGGCATGAAAAACGCCACGCCCATCGCCATCGCTTTTGCGACGATCTCGCTGCGGTACATCGCCGAGAGCAGGATCGTTTTCGGCTTCCCCTCCATCGGCGCCATGCGGTCGAGCAGGCCAAAGCCGTCGAGCTCCGGCAGCAGCACCTCGCTGAGCAGCATCTGCGGCTTTTTATCCTCGATCAGGCGCAGGGCGCTCAGTCCGTCGCCGGCGACCCCGACCACCGTAAATTCGCCCGTTTCCTCGATGCTGTCCCGCAGCATCGAGCGGAGCTCCTCGTTCGCGTCCGCGAGGACGACCGTGATCTTGTTGTCCATATCGACATTCCTTTCCGTTTATTCGGACGGCGGCCAACCGCCCGCTGCGGCAAAAATCTGACGTCTTCGTTTTGCTTGGCTATAAACTAGCATAATCGGACAGCATTTTTCAAGCAAAATCGTGTCGATTTTGCAATAAATCGTTCGCCGCTATTCGACAAAATTCGACAAATAGTTGACATAACAATATATTCTCCCAAAAAGTACACAATATCTTGTATTTTCGACGTTTTGCCGGCACAAGGCAAAAAGAAAATCCCAAAGTCACCTTTGGGATTTTCACACTAGGCCTTGTTTGAAAAACGGCGACATACCCAAACGGCGGGTCTTTTTCCGCCATCGGCGCAAAACCGGCAGCGCGAGCCGCCGCGACGCCTCTCTGATAACATGGAAGCATTTTATCAGAGAATCGTATCAAATATCGCCCTCATTCGAGGCCGCCGAGCAGCTTATAGAGCAGGCCGTACAGCGTGGCGGCTTCCTCCTGCTCAAGCTTCACGCAGCCGCCGACATGAACAGGCACCTCAAGCGCCTCCTCGCGCAGCTTTTCACCCGCGTCCGTCAGCTCGACGAGCAGCACGCGCTCGTCCTCGGCGGAGCGGTAGCGGCGGACAAAGCCCTTCGCTTCGAGGCTCTTGAGCACCGGCGTCAGCGTGCCGGAGTCGAGGTACAGCTTTTCGCCCAGCTCCTTGACGCTGCACTTCCTCTGCTCCCAAAACACCATCATCGCGATGTACTGCGTATAGGTGAGCCCCAGCGGTTCGAGGTACGGACGATAGCGCTTCACGACCTCGCGCGAGGCGGCGTACAGCGGGAAGCAGAGCTGATTTTCCAGCTTCAGCGCGTCGTATTTGCAATCAGTGCGTGATTTTGCCATATTTCTCTCTCCCATGCTCTTTTTTAATCACTATAATCCGAATCGAGCACAATGTCAAACCGATATTCGGGATATTTCTCCAACATTTTTGCGCACAGCGCGTCGCGTACCGCGGCCGCGTTCGCCTCAAAGTCGACGATGAGGTCGAACAGCACGACCTTCTGCCGCTCGTCGCCGTAGAAGCCGTGCATCTGCAAAATCTCCGGCGCCGCGTCGGCGAGCGCCTGTGCCGTTTCCTTGATGGCGGAGAGCTCCGCGGACGAATCGCTCGCGGCGTAGATGCCGACGGTCAGCACGATGCCGAGCTCGGCGTAGACCTTCGCGGCGATGCAGCGCGTCAGATAGTGCAGCTCCCGCGCGGTCGTGTTGTCCGGCACCTCGATGTGCGCCGAGCCGATGATCTCCGACGGGCCATAGTTGTGAAGCGTCAGGTCGTACGCGCCCCGCACCTCGGGAAACGAGGTGACGATGGCCTTGACCCGGTCGGTCAGCTCCGTATCCGCGCGCAGGCCGATGATGCCGTCGAGCGTCTCCATGAGCATCTCAACGCCCGCCTTGACGATGATGACAGAGATGACGACGCCCAAAATGCCTTCGAGCTGCAGGCCCCAGACGAGATTCGCAATCGCCGCGGCAAGCGTCGCGAACGACAGGATCGAGTCGAAGAACGCGTCCGAGCCGGAGGCGATCAGCGAGCCGGATTTGATCTCCTCGCCCACCTTCTTGACGTAGCGGCCGGTAAAGAACTTCGCGACCACCGCCGCCGCGATGATGATCAGCGACACGGTGGTGTACGCCGTCTCCTCGGGGTGGAGCGCTTTCTCCGCCGACTCGCGCAGCGATGTGACGCCCGCGAGCAGCACAATGACCGCGATGACGACGCTTGTGAGGTACTCGATGCGGCCGTAGCCGTAGGGGTGCTTCTTGTCCGGCCGTCTGCCGGAGAGCTTCGTGCCGACGATGGTGATGATCGACGAAAGCGCGTCGCTTAAGTTGTTGACCGCGTCGAGAATGACCGCGATGGAATTGGTCGCAAAGCCGATCACGGCCTTAAACGCCACCAAAATCAGGTTGACGGCAATGCCGACGACGCTGGTGCGTACGATTTTCTGGCTCCTGTCCATAGCTCTATCCTTCCATCAAAAGCGCTTCCACACGCTCGCGCCGCTCAAACAGCACGCAGCCGCCTTTATGCTCCTCGATGAGCATATCGCTGTCGCGCAGCGCCGTGAAAAGCGGCGAGCGCATCGCGTCGAGCAGCGAGCCGTTCTTGATGTTCGTATCCGAATACGGCGAGAACGGGCACGGCTCCGCGCCGCCGTGGGAGTTGATATGGAAGAACCCGCGCCCCGCCGCGAGGCAGCCGTCGGAGTCCTTCTCGTCGCCCGGAAAGGCGATGAACAATGTGCGGTCGTAGACCGTGCGCAGCTCCGCGAGGCGCGCGTTGAAGTATTCGCGCTCCGCGTCTCCGGGCGCCAGGGCTTCGGTCTCCGCCGAGGTCGGAACATACTCAACGTAGATGACGCCCTTGCAGCCCCTGACGATCAGGTCGGTCACAAACGCCTGGCTCAGGACCTCGTCAAGATTCGCCTTGGTCAGCGTCACGGACGCGGCGAACGCGAGATGCTTGTTCGCCATCGCTGTCATCGCGTCAGCCACACGCTGATAGACGCCGCGCCCGCGCCGCGCGTCGGTCTGCGCCGCACCGCCCTCGACGCTGACGACCGGCACGAGATTGCGGTTCGCGTCGAACAGATCCAGGCAATCGCCGCCTAGCATCGTGCCGTTGGTAAACACCGGAAACAGGATATCCGGCACGCGCGCCGCCGCCTCGATGACGTCGCGCCGCACCAGCGGTTCGCCGCCCGCGAGCAGAATAAAGCCGACGCCCAGCTCCGCAGCCTCACGGAACAGGCGCTCCCACTCCTCCGCCGTCAACTGCGCCTCAGGCTCGCCGTCCTCGCAGGTGCTCAGGGAACGGGCGTAGCAGCCCGCGCAGTGCAGATTGCACCGGCTCGTGATGCTGGCGATGAGGTACGGCGGGATATGCGTGCCGTTTTCGGCGTAACGCCTCCGCGTTTGCTCCGCGCGCTTCGCCGCGAGCGCGTAACGCGCCATAAACTTCGCCTCGGCAGGGTGGAACAGCGAAGTCCTGACGATATCCGCCACGACCGCCGCCGTGCCCTCGGCGAGGTATGTCTCCATGTCAAAGTTTTTCATTGCGTCAACCCGCGCGCTCGCTGTCGTACGCCTCGCGCACCGCAATGGCAAGCTGGTCGGCGCAGGAGGTCGGGCGGTGGCCGCAGGTATTGCCCGCGAGCTTGTTTTCGATCTGCTCCACCGTCATGCCGTCGCAGAGCTTCGACACCGCCTTGAGGTTGCCGTCGCAGCCGCCGAGGAAGCTGATGTCGCGCACCACGTCGCCGTCGAGCGTGAAACGGATCTGCATCGAGCAGACGTTTTTCGTTTTGTAGGTATGTTTCATGGATATCGCTCCTTTTCAATTGTGCTCAATTGATTATAGCACATTTCATAGCGATGTCAAGAAAAACGGGGCGCTTTCGCGCCCCGAATCGTCAACCTGCGTCCGCGCGGGTCAGCCCCGCCGCGTCCAGCATGTTTTCGATAAAAATGCCGTAGCCGCGCGCCGCGTCGTTCACGAGGACGTGCGTCACCGCGCCGACGAGCTTGCCGTCCTGCAGGATCGGCGAGCCGCTCATGCCCTGCACGATGCCGCCGGTCTGCTCCAGCAGCGCGGGATCGGTCACACGCACGAGCAGGTTGCGCGTCGGACTCGCGCCCGGGTACACGCGCTCGATCTCGACGGTATACTCGCGCACTTCGTCGCCGTCGCAGTTGGCAAGGATCGTTGCCCTGCCGGTTTTGATCTCGCCTTTTGCCGCGACAGGCACCGCCTTTTGCGTCGTGACGGCGTTCGACTTGCCCTCAAGCCTGCCGAACAGGCCGCAGTCGGTGTTCGCGCAGAGGCTGCCGCTGTCGCGCGTCAGATCGAAATCGCCGCGCAGCTCTCCCGGCGAACCGCTTTCGCCGCGTTTGACCGCCTTCACCGTGGCGTCCATAATGCTGCCGCGTTCAAGCGGCATGAGCTTGCCGGTGTCGACGTCGGTGACGCCGTGACCCAGCGCGCCGAACACGCCGCTTTGCGGATCGTAGAACGTCATCGTGCCGATGCCCGCCATGCTGTCGCGAATCCATGCGCCGAGACGGTAGGCGCCGTCTCCTGTTTCCTCCGGCGTGACCGGCAGCGTCAGCGTTTTGGCGCCGCGCCTGACGCTCATCGTCGCACGCGCCTCGCCGTTTTCGGCGAGCAGCTGCTGCAGATGCTCGGTCGAGCCGATGTCCGTGCCGTTGAAGGCAAGCACGATGTCGCCCTCCTTGAGCCCGCTCTCCTTTGCCGGCGTATCGCCGTCCGAAAGCCCGACGACGAGCACGCCGTCGGCAAAGAGCTTGACGCCCACCGTGTGTCCGACCGGCACAAGGTACCGGACGCCCTCGCCGCTCTCGCGCGTCATCGCGCGCGCGGCGGGCGCGAAGGCCGCGCAGGTGAACAGGAGCCCAAGGCAAACCGCCGCGACGCGGCTGGAAAGAGAGTTCATCCCATCCCCCCTTTTGTTCGCCGCGCGGTAATTTTTGCAAATCGTCGCGCGGCTGATTTAATTTCTGCGTTTTTGCGCAAAATAGCCTGTCTAAAATTTAACCGCACTGTCATGGGGGAATTTGGCGAAATCGCGGTTTGGCACAAAAAAGAACTCCGCAGCGCCAAAGTCTGCGGAGTTCGGAAAATTTTCTCAGCTATTATGGTTAAAAATCTTAAAGATGTCGGCAAACGGATCGTCGTCCTCGTCGTTCTC
>JAFTGG010000212.1 GCA_017458025.1 Oscillospiraceae bacterium
CGGCCTCGCGACGCTGCCCCACGGCGAGCGCGTCGCGCCCGTCGCGTCGGAGCGCCGCGCCGTCGGAGCCGGCATACCACACCGAGGTCATGGACGTGACGCAGGGCAAGCTGGCGATGGGCTTCCGCGCCGCGACGGACGACCAGCACGCGATGATGCTCGCGAACCTCGTCTTCGGCGGGTACAGCAACTCGAAGCTGTTCCTCAACGTGCGCGAGAAGCTGTCGCTGTGCTATTACGCGTCCAGCAGCTATCACCGCTCCAAGGGCATCGTCACGGTCTCGTCGGGCGTGGAGTTCGCGGACTACCGGCGCGCGCACGACGAAATTCTGGCGCAGCTCGGGAGCGTGCGGCTCGGCGACTTCGAGCCGTGGGAGCTGGAGGGCGCGCGCAGCGTGCTCTTGAGCGCCGTGCGCTCGCGCGAGGACTCCGGCGGGCGCATGGAGGAAAACACGCTCGGGCAGGCCGCGACGGGGCTGTGGGAAACCGAGGAGCAGCTCATCGACGGCCTCTCCGCCGTGACGGCGGAGCGCGTCGCGGACGCGGCCAAGAGCATGACGCTCGACACGGTTTATTCCCTCAAGAGAGAAGGTGACGCCGAATGATGAAGACCGAATACCCGCGCATCGGGGAAACGGTGCTGTCCGAAACGCTCGAAAACGGCCTGCGCGTCGCCGTCGTGCCGAAGCCCGGGTACCGCAAGCGCTACGCGTTCTTCACCACGCGCTACGGCGGCATGGACATGAAGTTCCGGCTCGACGGCGTGTGGCACGACACGCCCGCCGGCATCGCGCACTATTTGGAGCACAAGATGTTCGACACCGAGGACGGCAACGCGCTGCAAACGCTCTCGCAAAACGGCGCGGAGCCGAACGCGTTCACCGCCAACTCGATGACCGCGTACTACTTCGACTGCACCGAGCATTTCGAGGAAAACCTCAAGATCCTGCTCTCGTTCGTCTCCGTGCCGTACTTCACGCAGGAGAGCGTGGACAAAGAGCGCGGCATCATCGCGCAGGAGATCCGCATGACCGAGGACACGCCCGATTGGCGCGTGTACAAGAATCTTTTGAGCTGCCTCTATAAGACCAATCCGGCCCGCGTGCCCATCGCCGGCACGGTGGAGAGTATTCAGGAGATCACGCCCGAGACGCTCTACGCCTGCCATAAGGCGTTCTACGCGCCGTCGAACATGCTGCTGTGCGTCGTCGGCGACGTGGACGCGGAAGCGGTGCTGTCGCTTGCGCGCGAGACGCTGCCCAGGGAGGGCGGCTCGCCCATCGAGCGCGATTACGGCGCGACGGAGGACGCGGCGGTCTTTGAGAAGTCCGTCACCTATCCGATGGAGGTCGCGCAGCAGCAGTTTTTGGTCGGCTTCAAGTGCCCCGCGGGCGGGAACGGCGGCGAGCTGTTCCGCCAGAGCCTCATCGGCGAGCTCGCCTGCGATATCCTGCTCGGCGAGTCGTCCCCGCTTTATATGCGGCTCTACGACGAGGGCCTCATTAACGGCAGCTTCGGCGGCGACTTCGACCAGCTCCCCGGCGTCGCGTACCTCTACGCGGGCGGCGAGTGCAGAGAGCCGGAAAAGGTCGCGCGGGCCGTCATGGACGAGGCGGCGCGGCTTGCGCGCGAGGGCGTGGACGAGGGCTTTTATCAGCAGATCCGCCGCGCGAACTTCGGCGCGTCGCTGCGCTCGCTCAATTCGTTCGAGAATATCGCCATCGGCATGGCGGACGGATATTTCCGCGGCTTCGACCCGTACCGCTTCCCCGAGGTCTACGACTCGATCGCCAAAGCGGACATCGAGGCGTTTCTGCGGGAAAACATCGTCGAGGAGCGCCGCGCGATGTCGATCCTCGTGCCGAAGAAAGAGGAATCCGCATGAGCCTCAAGGATATCATTCCCAACACCTCGCCCATCGCGTTCCCCGGCCTGTTCGGCGAGTGGCGGTTCACCGGCAGCGCCAAGGCGCTCGATATCGGCAACGGCGTGTATTGGTACGGCGTCTTTATCGCTCTGGGGCTGCTGATCGCGCTGTGGTTCTGCATGAAGCAGGCGCCCAGGTTCGGCCTGACTGAGGACAACGTCATGGACACGGTGCTCTGGGGCATGCCGCTCGGCATCGTCGGCGCGCGGCTGTACTATATCGTCTTTTATATGGAGCTCTATCGCAGCGCCGACGGCTCGCCGGACTTCGCGAAGATGGCGCGCATCTGGGACGGCGGGCTTGCCATCTACGGCGGCGTCATCGTCGGATTTTTGACCGTGTTCATCGTGAGCCGCGTCGAGAAGTTCTCCTACCTCGCCATGATGGACGACGTCGTGATGGGCGTGCTCATCGGGCAGATGATCGGCCGCTGGGGCAACTTCATGAACCGCGAGGCGTTCGGCGCGGTGACCGCCGTGCCGTGGCGCATGCGCCTGTGGGCGTATGACGGCACGGCGTACGACGTGCACCCGACGTTTCTCTATGAGAGCCTGTGGAATCTCGCCGGCTTTCTGCTGATCTGGCTCATCGTCACAAAGCGGCGCAAATTCGACGGGCAGAACTTCCTCTGCTACTTCCTCTGGTACGGCCTCGGCCGCGTGTGGATCGAGGGCTTGCGCGAGGACAGCCTGTATCTGTTTGACGTGACGCTGTTCGGCGCGCCCGTGCGCGTATCGCAGGCGCTGTCGGCGGTGCTGGCGGTCGTATCGGCGGTCCTGCTGACGGTCGGGTTTTGGCGCGCCGCGCGGCGGGAGACGGGAAAGTTTCCCGCCTCCGGCGGCGAGGGATAGGCGAAGGTGTTCCGCGCCGTCGGACGCGGGCCGCTCCGCCCGCGTCGGCTGATGCAAAAACGGAGCCCGCGTCCAATGGCGCGGACTCCGTATCCCGCTTTTAAGCGGGCTTTTTCTTTTTGCCGATGTTGTCGATGACGCAATAATACACCGGCGTAAAGAGCAGCGTGATGACGGTCGAGATGAGCATACCGCTCATCATCGTCACGCCCATGTCGCTCATCATCTCGTTCGACTGCCCAATGCCGAGCGCCAGCGGCATGATCGCGAGGATCGTCGTCAGCGTCGTCATCAGCACAGGGCGGATACGCAGCGGGCAGGCGTTGAGGATCGCGGTCGTGCGGTCCTCGCCGCGGTCGCGGCGCTGTTTGATGTAGTCGATCAGAATGATCGACGCGTTGACCACCGTGCCCGCGAGCATGATGAGCGCCACCATCGAGATCATCGAGAGGTCGCGGCCCGTCAGCGGCAGCGCGAACAGCGCGCCGGAGAACGCCACGGGCAGGATCATCATGACGATGACCGGCATGACGAACGACTCGAACTGTGAGGCGAGCACGAAATACACGAGGCCCAGCGCCACGATCAGCGCCAGCGTCAGGTCGTGGAAGTTCTCCTGTAGCTGCTCGTAGCCGCCGCCGATGCTCGCCTCATAGCCGTCGGGCATCGTATAGCTGTCCAGAATCTCCCGAATCTGCGCGGTAATGCCGTTGGTGTCGCCGCTGAGCGTCGAGCCGGTGATCGTCACGGTGCGGGATTGGTTCACGCGCGAGATGGACGCCGGTGCCAGCTCCAGACCGACGTACGCGACCGACGAGAGCGGCACCGTGCCGCCGTAGGGCGTGGTCACGGACATGGAGCGCAGCGCGTCGAGGCTCACCGACGCGGCGCCGTCGCCGCGCACGACGACGTCGATTTCCTTGTTGTCGATGTTGACCGTGGTCGCGGTCGCGCCGGTCAGCTCCGCGCGGACCGCCTGGCCCACCTGCGCGGCGGTCAGGCCATACTGCGCCGCCGCGTCGCGGTTCATCGTGACCTTGACCTGCGGCACCTCGTCGCTGATGGTGGAGCTGATATCAATGGCGTCCGGCAGCGCCGAGATCGGGCCCATCAGATCGTTCGCGATCATCGTCAGGGTGCTGTAGTCCGTGCCGGTGACCTGCACCTCAATGTCGTTGCCGGTCATCATCTGGCTCATATCCATCGCGCTGATGGTGTACTCGCAGCCCGCGATATCGGCAAACGCCACGCGCAGATCGTTCGCGATCTCCGTCGCGTCGCGCTCGCGGTCCTTCTTCGGCACGAGGATAATGCCGACCTCGTTTTCCGACTCGCCGACGCTGTAATAGACGCCCTCCAGCTCCGGCACGCGGTCATAGATGATCTCGACCATCTGCTCCGCGATGACGGAGGTCTGCTCGGCGTCCGAGCCGATGGGCATCATGATGTTGCCCTGGATCATGTTCATATCCATCGGCGGAAGCAGCACCTGCTTTGTCGAGAGGCACGCCGCGACGAACACCGCGACCAGCGCCACGGAAGCCGCCACGCCGACGCCGAGGTGGTTCACGAAGTAGCCCAGCACCCGGCGGTAACGCGCGAGGAAGCGCTCGCTGAAGCTCTGCCCCGCCTGCTTTTCGCGGCGTTTTAGCTGGTACGAGCGCACCTTTTGTTCGTCGAGCAGGAAGTAGCACAGCAGCGGCACCAGCGTCACCGAAATGGCGAGCGAGCCGAGGATCAGGAACGAAATGGTCAGGCAGAAGTCCTTAAAGATCATGCCCGCGAGTCCGTCCGCCACGCCGAGCGGCAGAAACACCGCCACGGTCGTGAGCGTCGAGGCGGTCAGCGAGAGCATGACCTCCTTCGTGCCCTCGACGCAGCTGGTCATGCGGTCATGCCCTTCGGCGGCGTAGCGGTAGATGTTCTCCAGCACGACAATGGAGTTGTCGACGATCATGCCGACGCCCATCGCGATGCCGCCGAGAGACAGCAGGTTCATCGTCAGGTCGCAGACGTACATCAGCACGAACACCGTCAGGATACACACCGGCATCGACACGGCGATGGCGAGCGTCGCGCCGAAACGGCGCAGGAACAGGAACACGACAACGGCGGCAAGGCCCACGCCGAGAATGATGTTTTCGATCGCCGCGTTGACCACGATGTTGATATACTCGCTCGCGAGATACGGCGTTTCATAGACGACGGAATCGTTCTTCTCCGCCAGCTCCGCCATCTTTGCCGCCGCCTTGTCGGCGACCGCCGCCTCGTTCGCGCCGGACTGCTTCGAGACCTGAAGGAACACGGCGGGAATACCGTTCATCTGCCCGATGTCGCGCCGCTCCGTCGTCTCCATCGTCACGTTCGCGATCTCACCGAGACGCACCGTGCCGCCGGTCTGAAGCGGAATGATGACGTTGCGCACGTCGTCGACCGAGCGCAGCTGCGCGTCGGTGGAGACGGTCAGCTTCTGGTTGCCGTTTTCGAGGTCGCCGCCCGGGTAAAGCAGGTTTTCCGCGACCAGAATCTGCGCGATATAGCTGTTCGACAGCCCCAGCCCCCGTGCGCGGGACGCGTCGACCTCCACCGCGATCTGCTGATCAAAGCCGCCATAGTAGCTGACGGACGCCACGCCGTCGATGCGCTCCAGCGCGGGCGCGACGATATCCTCCGCCAGCGTCTGCACACTCACGAGGTCCTCGCCCATCAGCGCGATGATCGCCGTCGGCATCAGGTCGCTCACGTTGATGTTCATGATGACCGGCTTGGTGCAGTCCTCCGGCAGCGTCAGCGCGTCGAACTTCTCGCGCAGCTTGGTCGCCGCGATGTCCACGTCCGTGTCCTTGACGTACATGATCGTGATGGTGGACAGGCTGTCCGCCGATGTGGACGAGACCTCGTCCACGCCCGGCACCGACATGATCGCCGACTCCAGCGGGCGCGTGACCAGCTCCTCCATATCCTCCGGCGCCGCGCCGTTGTAGTAGCAGTAGACCACCGCCGCCGGATACTCCATATTCGGCAGCAGCGCGAGCTGCAGCTCCCGCAGATAGACCACGCCGAAGATCGACACGATGATAAACGCGAGGATCGTCGTCACGCGGTGCTTGATGCAGAATTTCGCAATTCCTCCGCCCATCGGTCAGCCCCCGTTCACGATGCGCACGGCGTCGCCGTCGGAGAGGTACTGCTGGCCCTTGGTGACCAACTGCTGTCCCACGGAAAGGCCGGAGAGGACTTCGGTCACGCCGTCGCCGGTGAGGCCGGTCGTAACGGCGACGTACTTCGCCGCGCCGTTCTCGACGACGTAGACGTACTGCACGCCGTTCGAGGTCTGGATCACCTCGGACGGGATCGCGATCGCGCCCGCCGAGCTTTCGGTGTAGAACGTCACGTCCGCGAACATGCCGGAGATGAGGCCGGTCACGTCGGCAGGCACGCTCAGCACCACGGCGTAGAGCTTCGTCTGCAAATTCGCCGCCTGTTCCACCGAACGGACGACGCCGGTGAACTCCGCGGGCGCGGATGCGACGCTGACATGCGCCGCGTCGCCGATGCTCAGCTTCGGCACCAGCGCCTCGGAGACGTAAACGGTGACTTTCATCTGCTCGGCGTCGCTGATGACGGCGACAGGATAGTTCGCCGAAACATAGCCGCCCTCCGTGGCGGTCAGGGACGCGAGCGTACCGCCCGTCGGCGCAATGACGTTGCCTTCGGAATCGACGTCGTCCATGACAAGGTTCAGTTGTTCGAGGTTGGCGCGATAGCTCTCCATGCCCGCGCGCAGCTGCGAGAGCGTCGAGTCCCGCGTCGCGCGGAGCTGCATTGCCTGCAGCTCCGCCTGGTCGATCTCCAACTGTGACGCCGCGCCGATGGCAAAGAGCGCCTTGGTGTCTTCGACGTTCTTCTCCGCCAGCGCGAGCTGCTTGTCGAAGTAGGCTTTCTGCTGGCTGTAGCTCGTCGCGGAGCTGTCGTAGCTGATCTTCGCCGCGTTGTAGCTCGCGAGCGTCGAGCCGAGGTCGAGCGTGCAGATGATATCGCCCTGCTCGACCGTGTCGCCCGCCTCAAAATAGACCGCGGTGCATTTGGCGGTCGCGGAAACGTAAATGGAGGTCTCATCGTCGCTCGTCACCGTGCCGGAGACCCGATTCTCGGTCGCGACGTCGCGGCGTTCTACCGTGCTCACCTGCACGGCGACGCCGCTGGGGACGCTCGTTTCCGCCGTATCGGTATTGCCGCAGCTCACCAGCGCGAATACGGAGCCCGCCGCGAGCAACAGCGCCAAAAATTTCTTTTTCATCGCCGCTCCCTCCTCAGACATTCAGGATACCGTACTCGACGGCCCATTGATATGCGTGGTACTTGGAAAACAGGTCGCGCTCCGCGGCCGACACGTCGTCCTTCGCCGCCGCGAGATCGTCCTTCGCGTCCGAAAGCGCGTTCGCGGAGATATTGCCCTGCTCGTACTTGAGCGCGGATACGGCGTATTCCTTCTCCTGGCTCGCCAGCACCGCCCTTCTGGTCTCCAGCACCTGCGCGGCGTCCTTCACCTGCGCGTAGAGCGTGCGGAAGTTGAGCTCGTACGTCAACACCGTATCCTCGTAGCTGATCTGCATCGCCTTTAAAGCGTGCTTGACCTGGGAGACCTCAAATATTTTATCGCTGCTGCCGAACGCCGAGATCACGTCGTGATAGCCGCCCTCGCGGAAATCCTCGATTTGCTTTTTCCCGTCGTACAGCTCGTAGCTGGCTTCCTTCGCCTTCGCAAGGTCGGCCTCCAAATCCATCGCCGCGAGCTGCGCCGCCGTGACCTTCGGCAGCGCGCCGAGGGTCAGCGGCTCGTCAAGCTCCGCGCCGACCATGCTCTTGAGCGTCAGCAGCAGCGCGTCGACGCCCGTGCGCAGCGTCTGCTGCCGGCTCACGGTCTGCGCGCGGGTGATCTTCATCTGCTCCACGGTCAGCGCGGAGATCTGCCCCAGCTCCTGCCGCAGCTCCAGCTCGCGGATCGCGCGATCCATCTGCGCGAGGCCGCGCGTGATTGCGGCGTCCTGCGCCTGAAGCTCCTTAATCTGTATGTAGAGGCTCTCTCCGCCGATCACGGCGAGGTTCTCCCCGTTGTGATACTGCCGGAGCGCGTCCGCGTCGTCCTTCCGGGTCGTGCCGTCCCTGAGATCGTCGAACTGCTCGCGGAAGGCCGCGTACTGCGGCTGCATAGCCGAAGCCGCCTGGCTTCCCGCCGCGCCATACTGCTCCATCAGACCCCATTGCATGCTCGCGATCTCATTGAGGCGCAGGCGCAGGTTCTCCTCGCGCCACTCGTAGTCGTGGCTCTCGACGTCGTCGATGCTCTCCTTGAGCGCCAGCAGCGGATAATAGTTCTCCTTCATGCGGCCGCCGACGTTCGCGAACGACAGCGTGCCCTCCGCGTCGGGCTTGGGCGCGGTCTCCGCGGGCTCCGCCGCTTCCTCCGCCTCCGGCTCGTCCTCCGCCGCGGCTTCCGCTTCCTCCGCCGTTTCCGTCGTCTCCGCCGTCTCCGCGGCCTCTGCCGCTTCCGCCGCGGTATCCGCCGGCTCGTCGTCCGCCGACACGGCGTTCGCGCCGAGCGCGAACATCATCGCCAGCGCCATGACCAGCGCGGTCAGCCGTTTTTTCATGACACCATCTCTCCCTTCATGCTCCCGCGCCGCAATACCTCCAGGCGGGTGCAAAGCTTTTCACGTTCCGACGCAACCGACGCGCCGGCGCACAGAATATTCCGGATCGAACAGGCGAAGCTGAGCACCAGCAGCGCCGCGACGTCGCTCAGGAACGCCGGGTCCGTTTGCCGGAAGCCGGACCAATCAATATCCCGCCGCTCGATCTCGCAGAAGCCATCGTCCGCCTGCAGGCGGCTGAGCAGCATCTGCGACACGTCCATGTTCTGGTTCAGGCGCAGGACCCGCACGACCCGCTCCATAGACGGACGCACCCTGCCGTCGCCCTGAAACACGTCGTCAAACAGGCGAAGCGAGGCGCGGAACGGCTCGCCGCCCGTCTCCGCGAGCGCGGCGCGCATCAGCAGGAACGCCTCCTCGCGCACCGAGCCGAACAGATAGATGAACAGGTCTTCCTTATCCTCGAAATATTGGTAAAAGCTGCCGCGCGGAATTTGCGCGTCGCGGACAATGCGGTTGATCGACGCCGCGCTGAAGCGCGTGGTCGAAAACTCCTCCCACGCCGCCGCGATCAATCGCTCGCGCTTTTCCTCCGGCAATCGAAAAAAGGTTTGCGTCGGCATAACGTCCTCCTAATGACAAGTTGTCACATTGTGACAAGCTGTCACCGATTATAGGGCAATCTATCTTGTTTGTCAATGCTAACAAGCTGTTATTTTTATGAATATTCCGTAAAACTTTTTGCCCCGCGCGCTTTACAGGCGCAAGAACGCGTGGTATGCTGTATCTGGTCTTGTAAAAAACGCTTATAAAGGGAGCTTCTATATCATCAGATGAACTATCACATCGAGAAGGGCGCGGCGGAGAGCGCCTATTTGCAGCTCTATCACCGGCTGCGCGCCGACATTGTCGCGGGCGTATACCCGCACGGCAGCAAGCTGCCGTCGAAGCGCCTGCTCGCAGAGAGCGCGGGCGTCAGTCTCATTACCGTTGAGCACGCCTACGCGATCTTATGCGACGAGGGCTACATCGAATCCCGCGAGCGCAGCGGCTACTTCGTCGCGTACCGCGCCGGCGACTGCTTCCCCGGCGCGAGCGCGGAGCGCGTCCCCGCCGCGGCGGACTTTCGTCCGGCGGAGGACGAGTTCCCGTTCTCCGTGCTGGCCAAGACGATGCGGCGCGTGCTGTCCGACTACGGCGAGAGCCTGCTGGTCAAGTCGCCGAACAACGGCTGCGCGGCGCTGCGCCAGGCGATCTCCGACTACCTCGCCCGCTCCCGCGGTATCCGCGTCAAGCCCTCGCAGGTCGTCATCGGCTCCGGCGCGGAGTACCTCTACGGTCTGATCGTACAGCTACTCGGCCGCAAGCGCGTCTACGGCGTGGAGAACCCGTCGTACGAAAAGATCCGCCGCGTCTATCAGGCGAACGGCGTGCGCTGCGACATGCTGCGCCTCGGCGCGGACGGCGTGCGCACGAGCGAACTCACGCGCACGGAGGCGACGGTGCTGCACGTCACGCCGTTTCACAGCTTCCCCAGCGGCGTGACGGCGAGCGCGGGCAAGCGCGCGGAGTACGTCGCGTGGGCGCAGGAGCGCGAGGGCTGCATCGTCGAGGACGACTTCGACAGCGAGTTCACGCTCTCGTCCAAGGCGGAGGACACGGTCTTTTCGCTGGAGCCGGAGCGCTCGGTCATCTATGTGAACACCTTCTCCAAAACCGTCGCGCCGTCGATCCGCGTGGGCTACATGGTGCTGCCGCAGGCGCTGCTGGAGCCGTTCGAGCAAACGGTCGGCTTCTACTCCTGCACCGTGCCGCTGTTCGAGCAATACGTCCTCGCGGAGCTGCTGCGCAGCGGCGACTTCGAGCGGCATCTCAACCGCGTGCGGAGAAAGCGGCGCAGGCAATGAAAGCTCCCGCCGAAAGGCGGGAGCTCAAATCGTCGACAAAGGCAAAAGCCTTTGCCGACGAAAAGTCTTC
>JAFTGG010000213.1 GCA_017458025.1 Oscillospiraceae bacterium
AGCCCTCGCCCCGCGCCACGTACACCGCGCGGAACCGCGCGCCGCCGACGACGAGGTACGGCGGTTCTTCGGCGGCGCGGCAAGCGACCAGACCGAGCATAGCCTCAGCTCCATCAAAAAAGACTTCCTTCCATTGTACGGAAGGAAGCCTCATTTTATCTCTTGATTCTGCCGCGGCTCATACTGAACTCGTTTAAGGCAATACCGCAGAATAGTATGAGACGTCAGTTGCGTCAGCAACTGTATGCCGCCGGCGTCTATCGGATAAATAGTGTAAGCTTTTTATCCGATAGCAGTATCAGAAACCCCGGATGTAGTCCACCAGATACTTCAGCGGATCGACGATCTGCCCGTTCTCGGTGATCTCAAAGTGCAGATGCGCGCCGTTCGCGACGCCCGTGCTGCCCGTAACGCCGAGCGCCTGACCCTGCGACACCTTCTGATTCACCTTGACGGATATTTTGGAGAGGTGCTGATAGGTCGTCGTGTTGCCGCTGCCGTGGCTGACGTCGACGTAGTTGCCGCGGTACTTGTTGTAGCTCGCGATGATGACCGTACCCGCCTTCGCCGCGACGACCTGCGTCGTATAGCCGACGCGTCCGATGTCGATGCCCATGTGGTTCGTCGACGCGCCCTTGATGCCCGTGTAGCGCGAGCCGAGCGGCGAGGTGACGTATTTGCTGCTGCACGGCCAGATATAGCCGCCCTTTGTGCCCGCGCCCTGAGCCTGCTGCGCGGCGAGCTCGCGGGAGAGACGGACGATCTCCTCCTGCTCCCGTTCCGCGGCGGCCTCTTTTTCTCTGATCAGCTTTTGGTATTCCGCCTCGTCGGCGGCGATGCTCGCGATCAGCGCCCGCGCCGCGTCGAGCTGATCGCTGAGCTCCGTGTTGCGCGCGGAAAGCTCCTCACGCACGGCCTCCTGCTCGGCGAGCTGGCCCTCCAGCTCCTCCTGCTGCGCCGCCAGCGCGTCCTCCGTCGCCTGCAGGTCGTCGATGACGCGCTGGTCGCTCTCCATGATCTCGCTGATGAAGTCCATCGCGGCGAGCATCTCGGCAAAGTCCGCCGAGTGGAACAGCACCGACCAGTAGGACACGGTACCGCGCTCCTCCATCGCGCGCACACGGGCGCAGAACAGCTCGTACTGCGCCGCGTGCTTTTGCTGCGTCACGGCGATCTCGCCCTCGGTCTCCGCAATCAGCTCCCCGTACTGGTCGATCAGTTCCTCGGTATTCTCGATCTCGGAGCGAATGACCGCGATCTGCTTGTCGAGATTCTCCTTCTGCGCGAGCGCGTCGCTTTTGCTGCGTTGGAGGGATCGAAGCTGCGCTTGCAGCTCCGCCTTTTGCGTCTCAAGGTTCTTCTTCTCGTTCTTTTTCGCGTCGATCTCCGCCTGCGTGACGGCGGAGGCGGTCTGCACGACGGAGAAGGGCGCCGCGTCCGCCAAAAGCATCGCGGCGAGGCAGACGGCCGCGAGCACGGCGCGCAGGAGCTTCTTGTTCATGGGCGTCCGCCCCCTTTCGTCATACCTGTAAGAACTTCCGGATCGCCGTCAGGCTGCCGCCGACGCCGATCACGACGCCCGCCGCGCCGAAGCTGAGCGCAACCGGCCGCCAGATCTCCGCAAACGGCACGGTGCGCAGGAATTGCAGCGTGTCCGCCGCGGCGATGCTTTTGGCGACCGTGGCGTAGACCAGCCATTGCAGTCCGAAAGCGATGACGGAGCTCAGAAGCCCCAGCAAAAAGCCCTCGTACACGAACGGCCAGCGGATAAACCAATTCGTCGCGCCGACCATCTTCATGACGGCGATCTCGTCGCGCCGGTCGAAGGTCGTGAGGCGGATCGTGTTCGAGATGATAAACACCGACACCACCAGCAGGATCGCGATAAGCGTGAGACTGACCGCGCCGGCGACGTTGCGCACCAAAATGAAGCCGCCCGCGATATCCTCGTCCACGCGCACGTCGTCGACGCCGTCGGCGTCGTGTACGGCCTTCGCCGTTTGGTTGACGGTGTTCAGGTCGTTTACATACACCGCGTAGCGGTCGCGGAACATATCCGGCTCGATGTGGGCGCGCATATAATCGTCGAGCGTGCGCTCCTCAAACGCCTCCATCGCCTCTTCGCGGGTGATGAACTCCACCGCCTTGACGTTGGGCAGCTTTTTGAGCGCCTCGCCGACCGCTTTTGTCTGCGCGTCGTTGTAGCCTTCGTCGACAAACGCCAGGATCTCATATTCGCTTTGAAGCGTCTCGAGCAGCTTTTCCGCGTTGTAAGCGACCAGCGAGAACGTGCCCATGATGAGCAGGCACGCCACCGTGATGCCGATGGCGGCAAAGGACATGAACCCGTGGCTGAACAGGTTGCCGACGCCCTCGCGCATGAAGTAGCCGAAATCGTGTCTCATGGCGTCACCTCGCGTCGTAGCCGATGCCGTCGCCCGTGATCTGTCCGGCTTCGAGCAGGACGACGCGTTTGTGGAAGCGGTTGACGAGGTCGCGCTCGTGCGTGACGATAACGACGGTCGTCCCCAGCTCGTTGATGCGGTTCAACAGGCGCATGATCTCCAGCGAACGCGCGGGATCGAGGTTGCCCGTCGGCTCGTCGGCAATGATGGTATAGGGGTTATTGACCAGCGCGCGGGCGATGGCGACGCGCTGCTGCTCGCCGCCGGAGAGCTCGTGCGGGTACTGGTCCGCCTTTTCTTCCAGACCCACCAGCTCCAACACATAGGGAATACGGCTGCGAATGGTGCGCGGCGAAGCGCCGACGGCGCGCATCGCGAAGCTCAGGTTCTCATAGACGGTCTTTTTCTCGATCAGGCGGAAATCCTGAAAGATGACGCCGATGGAGCGGCGCAGCAGCGGGATCTGCCGGTCGGAGATTTTCGTCAGGCTGAAGCCGTTCACGACCACGCGCCCCGCCGTCGGCAAAATCTCGCCGGTCAGCAGCTTGATGATCGTCGACTTGCCGGAACCCGACGGCCCGACGAGAAAAACAAACTCCCCGTCCTCAATCGTCAGCGAGATGCCGCGCAGCGCGTAGGTGCCGTTTTCATATTCCTTTTCTACGTCTTTGAGCCGTATCAACCGCGTTCCGCCTCCAATTTCTGCCGCTATTCTCCATATTCCGCCACTATATTCGGTATCATAGCAAATTTCTCCGTAAATAGCAAGAACAAATTATGTAAACAAATTGAAAACGGGGAAGCGCCCGCTTCCCCGTTTTTCAAACAATATTCCGTTTACGCCTCGATGCCTCGCGACGCGAGATATTTCTTGACCATCAGCGCCACCTTAAAGGTGATCGCGTCGTCAAACTCGCGCAGGTCGAGGCCGGTGAGCTTCTTGATCTTCTCAAGACGGTAGACCAGCGTGTTGCGGTGGACGAACAGCTTGCGCGCCGTCTCGGAGAGAATGAGGTTGTTCTCGAAGAACTTGTTGATCGTGAACAGCGTCTCCTTGTCGAGCGCGTCGATCGGGTTCTTCTTGAAGACCTCCTGCAGGAACATCTCGCACAGCGTCGTCGGCAGTTGGTAGATCAGGCGGCCGATGCCGAGGTTTTCATAGTTGATGATGAACTTCTCCGTGTCGAAAACCTTGCCGACCTCAATGGCAATCTGCGCCTCCTTATAGGACTTGGCGAGGTCGCGCAGATGGCTGGCGACGGTGCCGATGCCGATGACGACGGTGCTCTCGCCGCCAACGCGCAGCGCTTCTTCGATCTGCATCGCGATCTTTTCGAGGTCGTGCGTGTCCGCTTCGGCGTCAACGTGCTGAATGAGGACGACGTCGCTTTCGCCCATCGAAACGACAATGCCGCTCTGACGGTCGGGCATCAGGTTCTGCACCGCCTCGACCGTCACATTCTCCGCGTGCTCGTCGCGGCGGCGGATCACGAACACGCCGCGCGGCACCTCCGCGTCGACGTGCAGCTCCTTCGCGCGGATATAGATGTCGCTGAGCAGGATATTGTCGGAGATGATGTTCTTCACGAACGAGGTCTTGTCGTGCTTCTCCTCATAGTAGCTCTTCGCGCCGTTGAGCGCAACGGCAGCCATCGCGCACGCGGTGCGGCTGACCTCGTCCTCGCCCTCGGCATACGCCGCGAAGTCGAACTGCCCGCCCCAGGCGGGCAGCGCCTTAAAGGTCTTGCCCTCCAGCGTCACGCAGGCCTCGCCCGCGTCATTGATGGGCTGGACGAACTGCGGAAATTTCTTGCCGATCTCCTGTAGATCCGTACATGCGATGACCGTGCCCTCGGAGTCGATCACGCCGATCCGGGTATCCGTCGTCTCCTTGAATTGGGACACGACATTCAAAAACATTCTTCCGGACATTGCTTTCCTCCCTTGACCGCATATCAAGCCATTTGTGCAACCTGTCAACTAAGTTCTTTTATTATACGCGATGAGTGAAAGCATTGCAAGATATTTTTTCTTTTTTCCACAAATTTTTTGAAAATTTTTGTCCATTCCGTAAATACCGGACCTGTCGGCGTTTCCGCCGCGCCGATTTTTGTTGGGCAAAATGCCTATTTAAGCATTGCTATCTCCGCAGCGGTCAGCTCGCGCCACTCGCCCGGCGCGAGGCGCTCGTCGAGCGTCAGCGGGCCCGTGGCAAGGCGCTTGAGGGAAACGACGGGCTTTCCCCGCGCGGCAAACATGCGCTTGATCTGGTGGAACTTGCCCTCGCGCAGCGTCACCAGCGCCTCGTCCGGCGCGATAATCTCAAGCCCCGCCGGCAGGCAGCGCAGCCCGTCGCCGAGCGTCATGCCCGCCGCAAACGCCTCCGCGTCGCTTCCGTCCAACACGCCGTCGACCCGCGCGAGATACAGCTTGTCCACATGCTTTCTCGGCGAAAGCAGCTCGTGCGCCAGCGCGCCGTCGTCGGTCAAAAGCAGCAGGCCCTCGGTGTCCTTGTCGAGCCGCCCGACGGGGAACAAGCCGCGCTTTTTGTATTCGCCGGGCAGCAGGTCGAGCACCGTTCTGCCGCGCCCGTCCTCGGTGGCCGACAGCACACCCGCGGGCTTGTGCAGCATCACATAGACGTATTCGCTCAGGCGCACCGCCTCGCCGTCCACGGCGAGCGCGACGGTCTCCTCATCATATTTCTCCTCCGCCGACGCCGCGACGCGCCCGTCGGCGAGCACGCGCCCCTCGCGCACGAGGCGCTTGACCTCGCCGCGCGACCAGCGCCCCGTCGAGGCCAACAGCTTGTCGAGTCGTTTCATACCGCCCTCCTTTCCGAAAGCGACGAACGTCCCATGCCAGCGGCATGGGATGCAGCCATAGTTCGCGGTTGCCACGCAAGCGGCGAGCGAAATGGCGATTCCATGTTATGATGGCTCGTTTGGGTTATTATAACATATTTTTGTCCCGCCGTGAATATGGTATCGAGAAAGGAAGTGTCCGCCATGTTCATCGTCACCGCCAAAGTCCCCAAGCGCCGGTATTTTCTGCTGGGCGCGCTCGCGATCCTCGCCGTGCTCATCGCCGTTCTCGCCCTGCGCGGCGGAAGGGCGGCGCCCGGCGCCGACGAACCGTCGCTTCGGGCGGAAACGAACGAGCAGCGCGTCGCGTATCTGGAATCCCTCGGCTGGGAGGTGGACGCCGAGCCCATCGAAGCGCTCAGCCTGACGCTGCCCGACGAGCTTGTGGAGCCGTATCGCTCCTACAACGAGATCCAGCTCAAGCAGGGCTTTGACCTGACGCCGTATCTCGGCGAGACGTTGGAGCGCTACACCTACTGCGTCAACAACTATCCCGACCGGCCGCGCGGCTGTCAGGCGGACCTGTATCTGCACGACGGTACCATTGTCGCCGGCGACATCGTCTGCACCGGCGCGAACGGGTTCATTGCTGCGCTGGAGTTTCCCGCAGACGAATAATACTATTCCGCAATGAAAACAAGATATTTTCATTGCGGAATAGTATCAGTATAAAAAAGCAGCTCACAGGCGCGCGGAAAGCCAGCAAACACTTTTTTAATAAAAGAGAGACAGGCGCAAAGCCTGTCTCTCTTTTCATTTAAGGCGAAACAATTAGTCCTTGGTCTCGATGACGACGCCGGAGCCGACGGTACGGCCGCCCTCGCGGATAGCGAAGCGGAGGCCCTTCTCGATCGCGATCGGGGTGATCAGCTCAACGTTCATGTCGACGTTATCGCCGGGCATGCACATCTCGGTGCCCTCGGGCAGGGTGATGACGCCGGTGACGTCCGTGGTACGGAAATAGAACTGCGGACGATAGTTGTTGAAGAACGGGGTGTGACGGCCGCCTTCGTCCTTGGTCAGGACGTAGACCTGACCGACGAACTTGGTCAGCGGGTGAATGGAGCCGGGCTTGGCCAGAACCTGGCCGCGCTCGATCTCGGTCTTGGCGACGCCGCGGAGCAACGTACCGACGTTATCGCCGGCCTCGGCGTAGTCGAGCAGCTTGTGGAACATCTCGATACCGGTGACGACGGTCTTGCGGCGCTCGTCGGTCAGGCCGATGATCTCGACTTCCTCGCCGAGCTTGAGCTGGCCACGCTCCACACGGCCGGTAGCGACGGTGCCGCGGCCGGAGATCGTGAAGACGTCCTCGACGGGCATCAGGAACGGCAGGCTGTCATCGCGCGGCGGGGTCGGGATATAGCTGTCGACCGCGTCCATGAGCTCCTTGATGCAGGCATACTCGGGCGCGTTGGGATCGGTGGACTCGGAAACCAGAGCGTTCAGAGCGGAGCCGCGAATGATGGGAATGTCATCGCCGGGGAACTCATAGGAGCTCAGCAGCTCACGGACTTCCATCTCGACGAGCTCAAGGAGCTCCTCATCGTCGACCTGGTCGCACTTGTTCAGGAACACGACGATGGCGGGCACGCCGACCAGACGGGCGAGCAGAACGTGCTCGCGGGTCTGTGCCATAGGGCCGTCGGAAGCGGCGATGACGAGGATCTCGCCGTCCATCTGAGC
>JAFTGG010000214.1 GCA_017458025.1 Oscillospiraceae bacterium
CCGCCTGCTCCTGCGAGAGCCCGTAGGTCGAGATCAGCTTCGCGATGGCGACCGCCTCCTCGAACCAATGCAGGTCGCGGCGCTGCAAATTTTCGATGAGCGCCAGCAGCGGCGAATCCTCCTCGTCCGCGCGGGCAAGCAGGCACGGCACCTCGCACAGCCCCGCGAGCCGCGCGGCGCGCAGCCGCCGCTCGCCGGCGATCAGCTCGTAGCCCAGCGGACCGTGGCGCACGGTCAACGGCTGGATAATGCCGTAGCGCAAAATGCTGCGGGAAAGCTCCACCAGCGAATCGTCGTCGAAATACCGGCGCGGCTGCGAGGGGTTTGGGTGGATCTTGTCGACGGGCAGGTAAAATACGCGGCGGGACAAAAAGGTGTTTTTGCGTTTGAGTTCCATGAGAGTACCTCCTTGGTTTACAACTTGATGTAGTGTTTTACAAAGCAGCTTGACACCACATATTGTAGAAGCATGGAACCGCAAATACGCGAGAAAGCTGTCGGGGAATGAGCAGAAAATGAAAACAATCGGCCGCGAGCTTTGTCGCGGCCGATTCAGCGGTACAAAATATAGCGGTTTACTTATTTGTCTACCCTAAATATGATCGGCGTCCCGTCGCAGCGGAGCGCCCCGCGCAGCACGGTGACGCGGGAACCGTCGATAAGGTTGACGTAGCTGCCGTCCGGCACGTCGAGCTCGACGGAGACCGCGCGGGACCTGAGGCTGAATATGCCGAGCTTGCGCGCGCCCGCGCCGGCGCGCTCCATGACCGCCACATCGCACTTGTCCATCGCGCGGGCGGAAAACGCGTCGTCGGGCGAGAGCGCGTCACGCTTGACCGCGCGAAGCGCCCGCAGCAGCGGCGTCAGGTCTTTGCCGGTGCCGCGGTCGATGGGCTCCTTCTCAAACAGGCTCGGCAGATGGTCGTTTTCCCATTCCTGACCCGCGTAAAGCAGCGTCGCGCCCTTGAGGAAGTAGAGCATCGCCGTGTAGTTCTTTAAATCATCTTCGCTTGCAACGAGCGAAGCGATGCGCGGCTGGTCGTGGTTTTCGAGAAAGCGCAGCTTGTTGTAGTTCGCGGGATACTCCGTTTCCTGCGCGTTCAGCGCGTCCGTCCAACGGCTCAGCGGCGCTTCGCCCTTGAGATACGCGTCAAACACCTCGCGAATATCGTATTCGTACTCGATGTCAAACGCCTCGAACGCCTCGGCGTCGGTGGCGCAGTACAAGCCGCGTCCGCGCATCTCCTCGCCGAAGCTCTTGTGGACGCTCTCGGCAAGCCAGACGAAGCCCGGGTGCGCCGCCTCGACGGCGGCGCGCGCCTTTTTCCAGAACTCCACCGGCACGAACGACGCCACGTCGCAGCGGAAGCCGTCGACAAGCGCCGCCCACTGCGTCAGCGACTCGATCTGGTAGTCCCACAGCGCGGGAACGCTGTAGTCGAGGTCAATGACGTCCGTCCATTCGCCGACATGGTTGCCCGGGCTGCCGTCGGGCTTTTTGTAGAAGAACTCGGGGTGCGTCTCCCACAGCACGGAGTCCGGCGAGGTGTGGTTGTATACCACGTCGATCATGACCTTCATGCCGCGCGCGTGGATCTCGTCGCACAGGCGCCGGAAATCGTCCATCGTGCCGTACTCGGGGTTGACGGCGCGGTAGTCGCGGTTGGCGTAGGGGCAGCCGCGGCTGCCCTTTCTGCCCTTTACGCCGATGGGGTGGATCGGCATGAACCAGATGTAGTCCGCGCCGAGCGCTTTGATGCGGTCAAGGTCCGGCGTAACGGCGCTAAACGTCCCCTCCGGCGTGTGCGCGCGGACGTAGACGCTGTAGATGACTTGATTTTGCAGCGCGGGATCGGTAGTCTGTGCCATAGAAATACCTCCTTATGGCAAAAAAGGGCCGCCGAAACAACCCTTTTTGCAAAACGGCCGGCTTATTCCCACTCGATGGTGGCGCTCGGCTTCGGCGTAACGTCCCATAGGACGCGGTTGACGCCGTTCACCTCGCTCGTGATACGCTTCACGATCTTCTGCACCAGCGCGAAATCGAGCTCCGCGACCTCAGCGGTCACGGCGTCGACGGTGTTGACCGCGCGAATGACGACGGGCCACTCATAGGTGCGCTTGCCGTCCGTAATGCCGGTGGACTTGAAGTCCGGCACGATGGTGAAATACTGCCACACCTTGCCCGCAAGGCCGGCGTTGGCGAACTCCTCGCGGAGGATCGCGTCGCTCTCGCGCACGGCTTCGAGGCGGTCGCGCGTGATGGCGCCGACGCAGCGGACGCCAAGGCCAGGGCCCGGGAACGGCTGACGGTAGACCATGTTGTCGGGCAGGCCGAGCGCCTTGCCGACCACGCGGACCTCGTCCTTATAAAGAAGCTTGACCGGCTCGACCAGCTCAAAGTCCAGCTCCGGCGGCAGGCCGCCGACGTTGTGGTGGCTCTTGACGCCGTCGGATTCGAGAATGTCGGGATAGATGGTGCCCTGCCCTAAGAACTCGATGCCCTCGAGCTTGGCAGCCTCCTCGGCGAACACGTCAATGAAGATTTTGCCGATGATCTTGCGCTTTTGCTCGGGATCGTCCACGCCCGCGAGCGCGTCGAGGAAGCGGTCCACCGCGTCGACGTAGATGAGCTCGGCGCCCAGCTCGTCGCGAAAGACCTTGATGACCTGCTCCGGCTCGCCCTTACGGAGCAAACCGTGATTGACATGGACGCAGACGAGCTGCTTGCCGACCGCCTTGATCAGCAGCGCCGCGACGACAGAGGAATCCACGCCGCCGGAGAGCGCCAGCAGCACCCTTTTGCCGCCGATCTGCGCGCGGAGCGCGGCGACCTGTTCGTTGATGAACGCCTCCGCCAGCTCGGGCGTGTTGATGCGTTTCATGCTTTCGGGACGTACGTTGCCAGACATAGGAAAACCCTCCTTTTAAAATATCATACTGAACGAGGCCTTGTCTAAAAATGGGCAACGCGACCAGCGGCGAGGGATTCTTTCGTCAGGCAAGGCCGATTTGACGCGGCAATACTCTGTGTATTGCAGGGGAAATTGCCGCGGCATGGCGGAAAAAGGCCCGCCGTTTGGGTATGTCGGCATTGTTCAAACAAGGCCTAATTCCATTGATGGGATCTTTTTAAGGCGCGTATGAGTTCGCATAAATAGCGTAGGCTTTTTATCCGATAGCGGCATCAATCCTCGCGGAAAATGAGATCGGTGCCATCGACCTTGTCGATGACGGCGAGCGCCTTGTAGGGCACGCCCAGACTGCGGAAGCGGTCGCCGCCGCCCTGGAAGCCCTTTTCGACCGCGATGCCGATGCCCTCGAGCGTCGCGCCCGCGGCGGTGACAAGGTCGACGAGGCCCTGCATGGCATTGCCTTTCGCCATGAAGTCGTCGATAATGAGCACGTGGTCGTCCGCGTGCAGCCACTCCTGCGAAATGATATAAGTGACCTTTTTCTTGTAGGTATAAGAAAAGACATCGCTCTGGTACAGACCGCCCTCGATGTTGTCGCTCTTCGCCTTTTTGGCGAACAGCAGGGGAATACCGTATCGTTGGGCACAGATCGTAGCCAGCGCGATGCCGCTTGCCTCCGCGGTGAGGACCATAGTGATCCTGTCCATCGGGAAGTACTTCGCAAACTCGTCCGCGAGCTCGCACATCAGCGCGGTGTCGACGCGGTGATTCAGGAAGCCGTCCACCTTGATGATGTCGCCGGGCAGGACCTTGCCCTCTTTGCGGATACGGTCGATCAGCAGCTGCATATCAAATCCCCCATTATGTTATATGATATCCAACATTATGCGGGATTTTGACCAAAAGCGCAAGACGGCGATTCCGACAAAAAAGAAAACGCAGAAGCGTTTCCTTTTTCGCGTATTAGCCGAGGCTGTCAATGATTTCAAAGTCCGTCGCGGACACATCCTCGCCGAACAACCACGCCGCGCGCCTGGCGTAGTCCACCGCCGCGCCGCGCGGCGTCAGCAGCTCGGGGCGCTCCCCCGCGTCGCATTCGGCTTGCAGCCGCGCGTAGTAGTCGGCCGCAGCCTCGTCGACGCCGAGGGCGGCGGGGAACACAAGATGCGTGTCCGTAAAATCGTAGTCGCCGTAGACGTAGCGGACGCGCTCGACGCACCAGACGCCGCCGTCGCCCTGCTTCGCGGGCTGCGAGAGCGAAAGGAGGACGAGATCCATCGGCTGGTTGCCGGGGACGCGGAAGCCAAGCTCGGCATGCTCGCCGCCATAGGTGTAGTCGGCGTTCCAGAGCTCGCTTGCGTCATAAGCGGTCAGGCCATTGAGCGCAACGATCTCCTCGGGCAGCGATTCGGCCCAGTCACAGAGCTCGACCCAACTGTTCCAGCCTTCGATCTCCTCCGTGGGGCGGTTCGTGCCGCCGGCGCGGTAAATACGGACGTCGGTCGGATAGGCGACGAGATAGTAAGCGTCCCCGTCGTCTTTGGCAAAGACAGACGTGCCGGGCTCGTCCTCGGAAATCCAATATTCAAAGCCGATGCGGTCAAGCCGCGAAATGATGCAGAACATACCGTCGCCCCAATCCTCGTCGGGGTGGTCGAGCTGTCCCGCCTCGACGGAGGCGCGCTCGGCGAACGACACCAGCGGCGTGCGGTGCGCGTTCCACGCGTCAAGCTCGCCGTCGATGACGAGCAGCTCCAGATACGCCGTCGGGATCGGGATCTCAAGGCCGTGATAGGCGTATTTCAAAACGCCGTCGTCCTGCGGCGGCTCCGGCGTCTGCGCGGGCGCGGGCGGCGGGGCGTCGGGC
>JAFTGG010000215.1 GCA_017458025.1 Oscillospiraceae bacterium
GGAGCGGGAGCGCCGCGAGCGCGAGGAAGCCGAACGCCAGCGCCGGCTGGAGGAGCAGCGCCGGCAGGCCGAGGAAGCGGTCGCCGCGCTGGAGCTTGCCGCGCAGGAGGCGAGCGCGCCCGCGATCCGCGAGCCGCTCACGCTTGCCGACCCAACGATCACCGAATTTCTCGACGAGGGCGGGCGCGAGATCCTCACCGGCGGAGACGTCAGCCTTACCTATTATAACCAGGGCGACGCGCTCTGGTCAAGCCAACTGTTTGGCCGCGATCCCATCGGCAGCTTCGGCTGCGGGCCGACCGCTCTCGCGATGGCGGTCGCCTCGATGGCCGACGAGGACGCCGATCCCGCGAACGTCGCGGCCTGGGCCGCCGGCGCGGGCTACTGCTCGCCGCGCAGCGGCTCCTATCTCTCCATCGTGCAGGGCGTCTCCGATCACTACGGCCTCGCCTGCGAATCGCTCGGCGCCGTCGACGCCGACACGCTCTACGCGCGCCTTGCCGAAGGCGGCGTCATCGTCGCGCTGATGGGGCCCGGCCACTTCACCGGCAAGGGGCACTTTATCCTGCTCCACGGCGTCACGCTCTCCGGCGGTATTCTCGTCGCCGACCCGAACAGCCGCGACAACTCCCTCGCCGTCTGGGACGCGCAGCTCATCGTCGACGAGCTCTCAAAAAGCCGCCACGACGGCGCGCCGCTGTGGCTGCTGACAAAGCCCATATCGCTGTAAATGCACCGCAATAAGCCTCCATTTTCATGGAGGCTTATTGCTTTTATTCTCTGAATTTGTTATAGAACGACCGGCTCCCGCCGAGGCGCAGGCTCAGCTGCTTATCCATCGCTGTGACCGAATCGAGCAGCCGGCGGAATTGCGCCACCTGTTCGGCAAGCGGCTTCTCCTCCTCCGTCTCCGGCGCGCCGCCCTTGAGCAGCTCGTTCATGCGGATCGCCTCCGCTTCGGGCAGCCCGAGCAGATACGCGCGGATCTGCTCCTCGCACTCGCGCAGCGCGAACACGGGCGCTTCCCGTTCGCTAAGCAGCATCTGCGTCGCGACCGAGTCGCCGCGCTCCACCGCCTCGGCGATCTGGCGCGTCACGTCAGCCGCTTCGATCAGCTTGACGGTCTGGTCCTTCTTCCGCTTGTGCAGTTCTTCCAGCGCAAATGTCCCCATGCGTTACCTGCCCTCCGCCGCTGTCCGCTCCGCGATGCGGAACGTGTCGCGGAGATCCGTGATCATCGGGCGGAGCTTATCCAGCTCCGCTTTGTTGCGGCCCAGCATGATCCGGTTGAGGTCATAGCAAAAGAAGTCGTACAGCCTGTGGAGCCCGCGGCTGACCTCGTAGCGGCGGTCGAGCGTATCGTCGAGATACCGCACGATGTCGATGCAGCGCTGGACCGACGCCTCGAACAGAGGATAGTCGCGCTGTTCGAGCGCGATGTCCGCGCGCATCAGGCGCTTGACCAGCTCATCCATCAGCAGGATCAGCAGCTCGCCCTGCGTCATGGTATTCAGGGATTGTGCTTTGTAGTTTTGAAGGCCTCTTGCGTCCATTTCTACATCCCGTTTCCGTTAGTTTTATACTATTACCGAATAAAAAGCTTGCACTTGTTATCCGATAGATGCCGCAGCCGGCGTCTCACGCGAACGCGCCTCCGGCGCTATCAAAAGATACCATAAACGGAATCTTTTGATATGAGTTCAGCATCAATAGCCCATGAGATCCGCGAGCATCGAGCTCTGGTTGTTCATCGTGCTCATTAGCTGTTCGAGCGCGGTAAACTGCTTCGTGTAGTAGTCGATCCGGTTGCTCAGCTTGGTCTGCCAGCTCTCGATCTGCGTGTCGAGATTGCTGATCTGCGACTGGATATTGTTGTTCAGCAGCGAAACCGCGGAAAGCTTCGTGCCCGCCTTCCGGACCAGAATACCCTGCGAGCCGAGCGAGGTCGAGCCGTAGGCGTTGAGCGTCGACTTGAGCGTCGCCATCAGGCCGTTGGTCGCGCTGCCGCTGTCCGTCGTCTTGGTGAACACGTTCCTGACCTTGTCGGGATCGCCGTCGAGCGCCTCGCGCAGCTTTGTCTCGTTGAGCTGGAGCGTCGTAACGCCGCTCGAATAGACCGTCTTGAGGCCGATGGCCTCCATGTCGATGCGGTCGGTGCCGTAGGACTGAATCCCGCTGAGCAGCTTGTCGTACAGCGTGCGGAGATCGCTGTCGCCGAACAGGAGGCCGGTCTTGGCCTTTTCCTCGTACTTCTTGACCGCGTCCTCGCTCATGCCGTTCTTATCGTCCTCGGTCAGCGGCTCGTAGAAGGTCGTGCCCTTGCTGCTCGAAGACGAGGTCTTCTTGATCGGCTGCGTCGTGTACGCGTCGTGGACGCTGGTCATCAGCTTGTTGACGTCCTCGACGAAGGACTTGATCGCGTCCACGATCTTATCCGAATCGGAGCTGGTCTTGAATGTGATCGCGTCGCCGCCGTTCGCGGCGGTGGAGTCGAACGTGCTTTTGAGCGTGACGGTCATGCCGTCCATCTCGACGACGTTGGTCGAACGCTTGAGCGTCAGCTCCTTGCCGTTGACGGTGGCGCTGACGACGGAATCCTGACCGGCGGTGTAGCCGACGCTGTCCGCCGCGGAGAGCGTCGCCGTGCCGTTCGCGAACGCCTTAAGCTGCGCGAGCGTGAATGAACGCTCCGTACCGTCCGAACCCACAACGCTGAGCTTTGAGGTGTCCGGCACCTGGAACGAATTGAGCCAGTCGGAGATGCTTCCGTTGCCGTTCTCCTGCGGAATCTTCGCGACGGAGTAGCCCATGTCCAGCTTCAGTGTGCTCCAATCGGCGTTTTCTCCGAACACATCGTTCAGCGTGGAGGGCTTAGCCTCAAAGAGCCTCTTGGCCAGCGCGTTGTCAAAGCTGATCTTGCCGCCCGCGCCGGTCTCGTTCGCGGTAAACACGAATTGGCTCGTCAGGTTGGAGTAGCTGACCTTGACGCCCGCCTCGCTGTTGCTGCTGATCTTGTTGATCAGGCTCTCGAGCGCGGTGTCCTTCGTGATCCCGTCGATGGTCGCGCCGTTGATCTCCAGGCTATAGAGCCACTCGCCCTTTTCGTTGGCGCGGTAGAACTTGCCGTCCGAGGCGTCCTTCTTGATCAAATTGCCTTGAAGGTCGGTATACAATTCCTCGGAGACAACGCCGGCGACCTTTTCGCCGTCCTTCGTCATGACGCTTCCGTCCGCGTTCGTCCGATAAAAGTCGTCGCCGTCCTTTTTGAGGAGATTGCCGTCCTTATCATAGTACTTCGCTTCAGCGGTCTCATCACGCGTCCCTGCGGTGCGCGCGTTTTCCAGAAGCCAATCCTCGCCCAGCAAATCGCCGAGCTTCTGGCTGGTGTTGAAGTAGTTGGACACGCCCGCCTCGCCGATGCCGAGCTCCTCGCCCACGGAGGACTTGATCTTCAGCGTGGAGCCGGAACCCTCGGCGACGTCAAAAGCGAGGCCCTTGCTTTCGATGGAAACGGCGCCGTTGTCCCCAAAAAGCGTCTTCGGGCCGGTCAGGCCGACCGTCACGCGGTTCTTGCCGAACTCCTTGTCGATGGACGCCTGAACGTCGTCGCGCAGCAGCTCGCTGAGCGCCTCCGCCGCCTGCTTCGACTCGGCGCCCTCCAGAGCGCTCACCTTTTTCGTTTTTTCCACGACGTTACCGTCATCGTCCGTGCTCGTAAACGTCACGGTTTTGTCCGACAGATCGCCGAGCTTGATCGACTTGGTCACGCCGTCGAGCGTCACGTCGATGGTCTTGCCGGCGAGGTACTTCGCCATGCTCATCGTATCGGTGAGGTCCGACTCGCTGCCCTTGAGGCCGAAGCTCGTATAGGTGAAGCGCTTCTCGTCGGCGGACGAGCTCGCCGTCGCCACGTCCAGCTTCTCCTTGAGGTTGCCGCTCACGCCGCTGATGTAAACGGAGTCGCCCTTGGATTTCGCGTCGCCCGTCGAGGCAAACGTGATTTTGCCGTCGCTCAGCGTCGCCTGAACGTCGGCCTTCTGATCCAGGAGCTTCTTGTTGATGCCCTCGACGAGTTGGTCAAGGTTCTCATACTTGTCGTCGTCGGTGAACTTGATGTCGATCGAGCTGCCGCCGAGCTTGAGCGTCATCGTGCCGGAGAGCACGCCCTTGGTCACTTTTTCGCCCCAATTGATCGCGCCGCCCACCGCCTCCTGGGACGCGGAGAGGTTCAGCGCGCTCGCGTCCACGGCGTAGCGCGCCGCGGTGGCGAGCTGCGTCACGGCGTTGATCTGAATGTCGCTCGCCGCCTTGCCGCTCGCGGTGACCGCCGAGGCGTTCGAGCCGTTCGCGGTCGTGATTGCGTTGCTCGTGAAAAACGAGTTGCTCGACAGGTTGGTCGCCGAGGTGTACGAGGTGTACTTGCTCGTGACGTTGTACATCTGGTCGATGATCTCACGATAAGCGTCCTGCTTCCACTCCAGCTTTTCCTGACTCTGCTGGAGCTGCTGGATCTTCGTCTGATAGCCGGAGACCGCGTTCTCGATCATCGCTTCGGTATCCATCCCGCTCGCGAGACCTGTGAGGACGTTCCTGTTTCCGTATATGCTGCTGGAGCTGCTATACGAATTGCTGGTGCTCAAACTGTTGACGTTAGCCATCTGTGCTCAACTTCCTTTCTTACACAAAAGACTTGACCTATTGCGTTATTTTTTTTATAATCACAGTAAGCGCTAAAGACTTTCATCGTTTACTTTTATATCGGCAGTTCCGTAAGAAAGATAAGAGGTGCGGAACAATTTTTTGCGGGAGGCGTCGTGTTGAAAAAGATCATCGCCATCACCAATCAAAAGGGCGGCGTCGGCAAAACCACCGTCGCGCTGTCCCTGATCAACGCGCTGCATCTTAAAAAGTACAAGGTGCTCGGCGTCGATCTCGACCCGCAGGGCTCCCTCGGCTTCAGCGCCGGCCTCGACATCGAGAACTGCGACACGATCTACGACGTGTTCAAGGGCAAGAAGAAGATCGACGACGTCATCACCGACACCGAGATCGGCGATTTCCTCCCGTCCAATATCCTGCTGTCCACGGCGGAGCTGGAGTTCAATATGCCGGCGCGCGAGTTTCTCCTGCGCGACCAGCTCGTCAAGGTCGCGGACGATTACGATTACATCATCATCGACACGCCTCCGGCGCTCAACGTGCTGACCGTCAACGCCTATGTCGCGGCGCAGGGGCTTATCATTCCGATGGCGCCCGAGATTCTGAGCCTGCTCGGCATCTCGCAGCTGCGCGACACGGTGGAGACCGTCCGCCGCTATTACAATCCCGACCTCGAGGTCATGGGTATTCTGCTCAACCGCTACAACGCCCGCCTCGTCCTCAACCGCGAGGTGGAGGACATGTCGCAGGAGGTCGCGCGCAAGCTCGAAACCAAGGTGTTCGAGAATAAGATCCACGCGAGCGTCGCCGTCGCGGAGGCGCCCGCCTACGGTGAGAGCGTCCTCGCCTACGCGCCCGGCTCCAGGGCGGCGCAGGATTTCGAGGGACTGCTTGACGAAATGATGGAATAAGCTTATACTTCTATTTAAAAGGAGTGACGCAAGATGCCAACTAAGGGTTCCAAGTCGGGAAAGAGCAGCAAGACCGCGCGGGTGCTGAACCTGCTCACCGATCCCGATTCCGTCGAGACGCCCGCCGAGCAATCCGCGCCGGACAGCGCGGCGGAAAACGCCAGGCTCGCCGACGACCGCCGGACGCAGGCGAAGATCCGCGGCGCGCTCGAACAGGAGCTCGCCGAAGCCGCGCCCGCCCGCCCGACCAGAGCGCGGCC
>JAFTGG010000216.1 GCA_017458025.1 Oscillospiraceae bacterium
AGGGGAGAGCATTTGTAGGGCGGAGCAACAGGAAGGGGGGACAAGTCTGCCCATTTCTATCCGCAAATGACCCGGAAAGCGAAATAACGAAGGACCAAGAAGACTGTAAATTGCCTATGACCATAGGCGGTTTACGGTCTTTTTTTGTGTCCGCAGAAAAGGAAAGGAGCCAGAGAAATGAATGTCACGAAGTAACCTGTTCCACATCAGCTACTACAACGCATCGCAGGAGATCCGTCTTTCGGCCTACGCGGATACCATCGTATTCGAGCAGGTAAACGGGGATAAGATCATCCGCGCGATCCGCATCGGAGGTTATCCCGAGGTCGTTCATGCCCTGTCCGACGCGCTCTACGCCGGCGGCACGTTTGATGTAGAGATCGTGGACGACACATACAGCTTCAAAAGTGAGAGCAAACGCTATGAGCGCCAGCTCACTCATGACGGCGTGTACGCGGAGGCAACACTTTTGGGCAAGGACGACGATCAGAAGGCAAAAAACGAGGATGGCGAGGACGACGAAGAAACCGAACCGCACGGAAAGCGGAAAGAACCGCAGGAGGAGGCAGACCTTCCCCCACGCAAGTGCATCATCTTCTGCCCGAAGGGCGACAGGAACCGGCTTTTTGAGGAGGTCGACCGCAAGACCGCGGTGCCGCTGATCCCGGAGTTCAAGGACTACATCCTAAGCGAGCTGGAAAAGCGGGATATCCTGCGGCAGCTGACGGTCGTATCCGTCCATGAGAAGCTGGACGCATGGGTGATGCAATGCGAAAGCGAGGACAGGAACATCGTTTCCGTGGTGGAGGACGGGCTCAAATCGGGTGCGATCTCGATACCCGGAGAGGTCAGGAACCCCAACGGCTTCGACGGTGTAAATAACGTCACCTCGTACTTAAACACCTTCGGCGTGACGGTGGCGGAGCGCATCCGCAATCAGTTCGAGCCGCTCTTTGACCCCGCGGCGGAGCCGTTGTCCAAGGAGGTCACGGACATCAACGACTTTGTCCGCGAGCACGCGGGCTACCCGCTCTACGACGCGCAGCTTGCCGTCGCGGAATCGGTCAAACGCCAGCTGCAAAAGGACAAGTGCGCGTTCATCGTGGCGGAGTGCGGCAGCGGGAAAAGCAAGATCGGCTCGGTTGCCATGATGGCGGCGCTTCAAAGCCTGCGTCATACCGGGCGAAAAACCTTCAATGTCATCCTAAGCCCGTCCCACGTTGCCAAGAAGTGGGTGCGCGAGATCGCCGAAACGCTGCCGGATACTTTCGGGTATGTTGTTCACAGCATCACCGAGTTCAACGAGCTGTATAAGCTCTATGAGCAGGGCGACAAGAGCGTGTGCGCCATCATATCCAAGGAAAAAGCGCGTGACGGGTACATGAAGCGCCCCGCGGTGGTCTTTCGCCGCCGGAACAGAGCGAAAGAGTGGGTCGAGGAATACCTTTGCCCGGACTGTGGGAGCGCCATTATGGTGCCGCTGAGCGCCGACCAGCCCGATTACCTGGTTCCGGCAAAGCAGCTTCACTTCCGCAGGGAAAATCGCAAGAACCACAAATGCCCGGAGTGCGGGGCGCTGCTTTGGACGGCAGTGAATCCCGACGAGAAAAGCGATTGGGTAAAGATCGGCGGCTACGGCTGGGTCTACCGCCACCGCGCCTGGGAACACTACGAGCACACTAAAAACGCCGCGGTGCGCGAAAAACTCCATGAGATCGAGCAGAACCCCGATGCGCGCTTCCGCACGGTTGGGGCATGCCGGCGCTATCCGCTCAGCTCGTATATCAAGCGGATGTACGCCGGAAGGATCGACTGTTTCGTAGCCGATGAGCTGCATCAGTACAACAACGACAGCGGCCAGGGCGACGCCATGGGCGAGATCTTCGCGGCATCGCGGAAGTTTATCGGCATGACGGCGACGCTCATCAACGGCTACGCCTCGGGCATCTTCCATCTGCTCTATCGCACAATGCCCGCGCTGATGCTTCAGGACGGGAAGCCCTACGCAAGCCCCGGCGAGTTCAGCCGCGAGTACGGCGTCGAGCAGGTCATCTATGAGGAACAGGACCCGGACTACGCCGCCAACCGCAGGTCGACCAAGTCGGACCGGCGCGTGAAGCAGCTGCCTGGCGTTTCGCCGCTGGTGTACTCCCGGTTCCTGCTGGAAAAGACGGCGTTCCTCTCCCTCAACGACATGGGAAAGGAGCTGCCGGACTATGAGGAGATCCCGATCCCGGTACACATGGCAGACGACGTCGCCGCAGAGTACGAAACGACACAGCAGATTCTCAAGCAGGTGCTCAAGGGCGACCGCAAGGTGGCGCAGAAGATCCTCTCCGCCTATCTGAACCTGCTGACGATCTATCCCGACCAGCCCTACGACCAGCCGCCCATCCTGCATCCGCAGACGGGGCTGCCTATCGTGGAGCCGGCGAGCTTCGGAGATTTCGACACGCTGGGCGAGAAGGAGACGGCGGTGGCGGACGTCGTGCGGCGCAAGGTGGACGCGGGCGAACACGTTCTCATCTACACCAGCTGGGTGCGCAGCGATTCGCAGAGGAAACTGCACAAGCTCCTGACGGAGCAGGGCTTTCACACGGAGATCATGAGCGAGAAGGCCAAACCCGACGAACGCGAGGAGTGGGTGCAAAAGCGCCTAACCGCAGGGATGCAGGTGATGATCACAAATCCATCGCTTGTGGAAACAGGCCTCGACCTCAATACCTTTACGACCCTTATCTTCTACAGCATGGGTTATAAGCTCTTTACGCTCCGGCAGGCGTCGCGCAGATCATGGCGTATCAATCAGACCGCGCCCAAGGTCGAGGTCTATATGTTCTATTACGCGAGCACGATGCAGCATAAGGCGATGAAGCTGATGGCGTCGAAGCTGGCGGTCGCGGGCCTCATCGAAGGCAACTTTACGGAAGAGGGCGTGCGCCCAGATAGGGCGTTGTTAGAAGCAGCGTAAGGAACTGCTCCGTAAGATAACGCGGAAATCAATCTGCCTAACCGAAAGGCGAAAGCTGATACGGGAACATAGCACGGCAGAAAAGCGGTAAGTTGTCTAAAGGTAATCGGGCACGACTGAACCGCAATGATAAGCGGATATGAGGATGAAACTGTATTTGTTGAATGTGAGTTTCCAGTCTTGGTTTCGAGTCTGATAGAGGAAATTTACCTGTGACCTCTACTGTGGGGATTGTTGCATAAGACCTTCGTGCAACGAGTTATCAATACCGCCGCAGGACATGCCGGAGAACCGGTGTTAACGAAACGAAAACACATCCGACAATCCGCATACCTACTAACAACGTTAACTGGGGATTGCCTAAGTCATTGCGCCCTTATGGGCTATGCGTAATGCCGTAAGGTGAGAAATTCCAAGGACTAATCCTCCAAGGAAGATGACGCTGAAAAAGTGATATGGCAACGGAGTCTCCATAGTAGTCCGAGGCGGCTAATGACCGTCACATGGCGAAGGGAGACAGTCAATGCGTACTGAAATCAAAATTGATTAGAGAGGAAAACCTCAAATGAAATCAACAATGGAGATTTTAGCGAGAATTAGGCAGAATTCATTGGAACATCCCGATGAGGTATTTACAAGGCTGTATCGTTATCTGCTGCGGGATGATATCTATTTTGTCGCATACAAGCATCTTTATTCCAATAATGGTGCGGCAACAAAGGGTATCAACAACGATACGGCAGACGGTTTCAGCGAAAGCTACATAGCAAAAATCATAGAAAAGCTGAAAAACGGAACTTACGCCCCGTCGCCTGTGCGGAGAGTATATATCCCAAAGGCTAACGGAAAAACCCGACCGCTCGGAATTCCTACATTCACGGACAAGCTTGTGCAAGAGGTATTGCGCATGATATTGGAAG
>JAFTGG010000217.1 GCA_017458025.1 Oscillospiraceae bacterium
ATAAGGAAACGCCGAATAAGGCGGCAGGACATAGCGAGATTGAGCCCTCGCTATGCCCCTATGCTGAGTGCTAGACCCACTCAACACAATGGTCATCGACCACACCGTACTCCCATTATACCCATTTCATACCCTTTTGCAAGTCTGCACATTCAAAAACGTGCGGGGGATAATGGGAAGATTGTGTTACGCTTTGATTTATCAAGGCGGTGTTGAGTTTTACGCTCAACACCGCCTTTTCTGCGTTTCCGACGAAACCCGCGCGGGGCGAGCCGTCCCGTCCGTCCGCATGACGCCGCAATCGCGGCGGCGGGCGGCGCGTTCCGTATCCTGTTCGTCGGAAATATCGAAAAAAGGAGAAAAATACATGAAAAAAGCAGTATCCCTAATCCTCGCGCTGACGCTCTGCGTCGCTCTCGCCGTCCCCGCGTTCGCCGCCGACTATGGCAAGTTGATAATCAACGACGATGACGGTCGAAATATCGTATTTGACGCCGCTGTGTTGGAAAAAGACAAATCCATTATGATTGATTATTGGGGCGAAGTTGAGCCGGAAACCGCAAATCTCATAACGGTAAAGGCGGGTAGCAATGTCCAAGTTTCCCAAGTTGAGGGATGGGAAGACCGGCGCGCTGTTGTCTACGAGCAAGGCGATGGCGCTTATGTGATTATTGACTACATGATGAGTGTACCTATGCCGTCGGGCAAGGTCAGCGAATGGTTCAAAGAGGCTGATGGAAGTGTGGCAGGTATTGACGGTACAGTAAAGCCCGTAATGCTTGGTTTTTTAGCTAACGAAAACGGCGATTATGTATCCTATTTCGTAATCCAAGACGATTCCGCGCCCACGACGCCCGCGCAGACCACAACGCCCGCGACCACGGCTCCCGCAACTACCGCGCCCGCGCAGACCGCGAAGCCCGCCGGCTCCGGCTCTTACACCGCGCAGAAGTACGATACCTACGGCAAGCTCGCGGTCAATTACTATGGCTCTTACGCTTACACGGCGGCGCTCCAAAAGGCAAACGGCTACAAGGCGCTCAAAGCGGGTGCGGCGGTTACTCTGCCTGACAAACTCGGCAACGCCGCGCGTCTCGCTCCCGCCGTTGCGGACGCGGGCGAAAAGCTCTACACCGTCCTCGCGGGCGATACGCTCGGCACGATTGCCAAGGCATATTATGGCAATTCCGCGCAGTACAAGGCGATTTTCGAGCGCAACGCCGACCGTTTGAAGAACGCGAACACCATCTACGAGGGTCAAATCATCGTCCTGCCCGCGAAGTAACGGGCTGACACGATGGCAAGAGAAAGACACATCGGGCGCGTCCTCTGCGTCCCGCTTGCCGTCCTCTTGTCCGTCCCCGTTTACGCAATCGACGCGCCCGCGGTCAACGCCGCGGGCGCTGTCGTAGGCGAAAAAAGGCCCGCCGTTTGGGCATATCGGCATTTTTCAAGCAAGGCCTAAGCGCGGACGAGTTTGCCCGCGCCTAACCTTGCCGTTATCGCAATGGCGTTGGCCTTTTCGGCTCCGCTCTTTTTTGCTCATACCGTGAGTTCTTCCACATTCAGGATCTCCGGCACACTGCGAATATGCTCCAGCAGGCGCTCCATATCGAGCCGTCCGCGCGCGCGAAGCGAGATCACGGCGTTGTAGACCGGCGCATCGGAATCGCCCGAGCCGGTGACCTGAAGATCGGTGATGCTCAGGCGTTTATCCTTGCAGTAACGCAGCACCTGATCGAGCGCCAGCTTATGGCGGTAGCGCAGCGCAAGGCGAAATTCCGGCGTATACGGAATCCGCTTGCTCAGGCTCGTAAAGCAGCTCTCCGTCAGCAGGATCAGCACCGTCGCGGCGATACCGCCCTCATAGTACCCGCTGCCGAGCGCGACGCCGATGATCCCCGACGCCCATAGTCCCGCCGCAGTGGTAAGGCCCTTGATGGTCTGGTCCTTCGTCACAATAATGGTGCCCGCGCCGATGAAGCCGAGGCCGGAGACCACCGACGCGCCGATACGCGAAATATCGGTAGACAGCCCCGCGTTCAGATACAGGTACAATCCCGTCATCGCCGCCATCGCGCCGCCAATACAGATCAAAATATGCGTGCGGATCCCCGCGGGGCGGTTCTTAAACGAGCGCTCCATGCCGATCGCGCCGCCGCAGAGGAAGGCAAGCCACAGCCGCAGCAGCACGGTCTCGGGCGTAATGTTCCGCAGAGCGTCAAAAATCGTCAGCATACGTCTCCCCTCCTCTCACGAAATCAGCTCGCGCACGGCGTGCACACAGGGCAGCTCCGCGATGGACGAAAGCATCGCCGAGTGCGACGCCGCGCCTTTGCCGAGCTTCACGGACAGGATCGCGGCGGGATACCCGTCCTCTGTGCGCGCGGCGCGTTCAAGATCCATTTCAAAGATCTGCGCCCTCTCCGCCGTAATGGCCTTTCGGATCGTCTCGATGTCCTGCAGCTCGTCGAACTCGACGAAGATGGTGATATTCCGCAGGCGGCGCTTGTAGGCGATCTCCACCGGCTGGAGCGTTTCCATCGCGACGATGATGAGGACGGCCGCAGGCAGCACCGCCTCGTAAAAGCCCGCGCCGCAGGCGAGGCCGAGGCAGGCGGCGCCGAACAGCCCGATCGCGGTCGTCAGGCCGGACACCTGCTGGTGCTCCACGCCGATGATCGTGCCGGCGGCGAGGAAGCCGATGCCGCTGATGACGCCCGCGGCAAGGCGCGTGCCGTCGAATTTGAGCTCGGCGGACGACATCGCGGACCACACGCCGTAGAGCATGTCCCGCTCGTAAAACGCGATGATAACGGTCAGCGCCGCGCCGACGCAGGTGAGCATATAAGTCCGAAGCCCCGCGCTGCGCTGCTTGCGCGAGCGCCCGAAGCCGATGACGCCGCCGACGGCGAGCGAGAGCAGCAGCCGGAACAGCGCGGAGACGAAGTTGAATTCCCGCAGGTACGCCAAAACGACCGACATACGCCCACCTCCTATTCGGTAAGATGGGCGCAGTATATCATAAAATGCTGGCTATGGCAAGAAAGAGGAGCGCGGCGCGCTCCTCTTTCTTTTTTATGACAGGCTGCTGTGCCCCAGGATGCGGAAGTACGGCGGCACGTCGCAGCCCAGCGTCAATATGGCGTGGTCGCTGTACAGCCGCACGAGAGTGCCCGAGCGTTCGCCGCGCACCGGCACGAACGTGCCGGGGCCGAAGTCGCTGGTGAAGTTGTAGAACGCGCCGTATTCGGGCAGGTACAGCATCCGCTCGTCGTTTCGCCAGTCAGTGGTCATGTCGTCCAGCGTGATGCCCGCGTATTGCGTCAGCGCCGCATTGATATCGGAGACGCGATAGCGCCACGTCGGCACAT
>JAFTGG010000218.1 GCA_017458025.1 Oscillospiraceae bacterium
AAACGGACGCCGCGTTTTCAAGCGCGCTGCGGGTGACCTTCGCGGGATCGACGATGCCCGCGGGGATCATGTCGCAATACGCTTCCTTGTACGCGTCGAAGCCGTAGCCGGGCTTGCCGCTGGTCTTGACCTTTTCGAGCACGACGCTGCCGTCGATACCCGCGTTCTTCGCGATCTGGCGCAGCGGCTCCTGCAGCGCCTGCGCGACGATCTTGACACCGGTCTTTTCATCGCCTTCGACCTCGCCGATGAGCTTCTCGACCGCCGGAACAGCGTTGACGTAGGCCACGCCGCCGCCGGCGACGATGCCTTCCTCGACCGCCGCGCGGGTCGCGTTGAGCGCGTCCTCGATGCGGAGCTTCTTCTCCTTCATCTCGGTCTCGGTGGCCGCGCCGACCTTGATGACCGCAACGCCGCCGGCGAGCTTCGCCAGGCGCTCCTGCAGCTTCTCCTTGTCGTAGTCGGACGTGGTGACGCCGATCTGGTTACGGATCTGCGCGACGCGGTCGGCGATCTGGTTTTTGTCGCCCTTGCCGCCGACGATGGTGGTGTTCTCCTTGGTGACCTTGATCTGGTTCGCGCGGCCGAGCATGGAGACGTCGGCCGTCTTGAGATCGTAGCCCAGCTCCTCGCTGATGACCTGGCCGCCGGTCAGGATCGCGATATCCTGCAGCATTTCCTTGCGGCGGTCGCCGAAGCCGGGCGCCTTAACGCACACGACGTTCAGGGTACCGCGCAGGCGGTTGACGATCAGGGTGGAAAGCGCCTCGCCCTCGACGTCCTCGGCGATGATGACGAGCTTCTTGCCGCTCTGGACGAGCTGTTCGAGGATCGGGAGAATGTCCGCGATGACGGAGATCTTCTTGTCGGTGATGAGAAGATACGCGTCGTCCACGACGGCCTCCATCTTCTCCGCGTCGGTGACCATATACGGCGTGATATAGCCGCGGTCGAACTGCATGCCCTCGACGACCTCGCTGTAGGTCTCGGCGGTCTTGCTCTCCTCGATGGTGATAACGCCGTCGGCGGAGACCTTCTCCATCGCCTCGGCGATCAGCTTGCCGATGAACTCGTCGCCCGAAGAAACGGTGCCGACGCGGGTGATGTCCGCGGTGCCGTTGACCTTCTGGCTGTTCGCCTTGATGGACTCGACGGCGGCCTCGACGGCCTTCGCCATGCCCTTCTTCATCACGATGGGGTTCGCGCCGGCGGCGAGGTTTTTGAGGCCCTCGCGGACCATCGCCTGCGCGAGCAGGGTCGCGGTGGTGGTGCCGTCGCCGGCGACGTCGTTGGTCTTGGTGGACACCTCGCGCACGAGCTGCGCGCCCATGTTCTCAAACGGGTCGTCCAGCTCGATCTCCTTGGCGATGGTCACGCCGTCGTTGGTGATGAGCGGCGCGCCGAACTTCTTGTCGAGCTCGACATTGCGGCCCTTGGGGGCGAGGGTGAGCTTGACGGTATGGGCGAGGGTGTTGACGCCCGTTTCCAGCGCCTTGCGCGCCTCTTCGCCGGACTTGATAAGCTTAGCCATAATTCATTGCCTCCTTTGATTACTCTACGATCGCGAGAATATCGCTCTGGCTCACGATGGTGTATTCGACGTCGTCGACCTTGACCTCGGTGCCGGAATACTTGCTGGTGATGACCTTGTCGCCGGGCTTGACGGTCATGACGATATCGTGGCCGTCGACCATGCCGCCGGGGCCGACGGCGATGACCTCCGCGACCTGCGGCTTTTCCTGCGCCTTGGCGGTGAGAATGATGCCGCCCTTGGTGGTTTCTTCGGCCTCGACGAGCTTGAGCACGACGCGGTCGGCAAGCGGGGTAAGTTTCATGGGTATTGCCTCCTTATATATTCCAAAATTGTAAAAACATGTTTCGTGGTTAGCACTCTTTTTGTCAGAGTGCTAACCGACGTTGTTATGATAGCGCAGACCCCGCGTAAATGCAAGAGGAAATTTTGAATTTTTGGAAGGTTTTTTCAAAATTCATGATTTGTTCAAAAACGAAAGGCGGCGGGCCGGAGCCTGCCGCCTTTTGGTCGCTGCTTTATTCCTTGCTTGCGGGCTTATACTTTTCGTCGCCGGATTCGATATAGAGCAGGAAGTCGTTGATTTCCTCCTCGCTCCAGCCGGCGGCGCGCAGGCCCAAAATAAAGCGGGTCATTTCGGTCATCGTCATCGTGTTTACCTCCATCTTTGAGCCTCCTCTCGGTGAGTATAAGTATTATACCCTATCCTGTCGGCACAAGTCAAGCGGCAATCGGCGCGGGCGTCAGCTAATAAGGCGCAGCAGGAACGGCAGCTCCAGCAGGCCGTCGCCGCGCAGCTTCGCCTGAAAGCGTTCGTGCGCCGTGCCGTTGTGCTCGAAGCCTCTGGAGATCGCGCAAAGGTAAATCGCTCTGTCGTTGACAGACAGGAGCTTCTCTGTCGAGCCGAGGGCGGAGAAAACGCGCAAAAGCTGATTGTATACGACGACGTACGCCGCCTGCAAATAGACGTCGCCGTCGAAGGCCTTGCCGAGATACCCTTTCAGCAAGCAGTCGACCAGAACGTTCTCCTGTTCGCGCGCGTGCTTCCCCGTATCCAGCCGCGCGAAGTATTCGCGGACCTTCTTTTGCCCGCGCGCGTCGTTCTCGATGGAAGTCAGGCGCTTGAGCCCGTAGCCGAAGAAGGTGGCGGTCAAGCCTGTCGCTTCTTCCGTCAGCAGGATGTCGCAAAGCTCCCTGAACAGGCGCACCCTGGCGGCAAGCTCGAACGGGGATTCGTCTTTGCCGAGCAGCAGGCCGCGGTACTGCGCCGGATCGGAAAAGACCGCCAGCAGCGCCTCCGTCCGCGCCGTGCCGTCCGAGCGCAGGGTCTCGCGCAGCGCCTGATGGAGCAGCAGGAACAGCCTTTGCCGCCGCCCGATGTCCAGCTTTTCGTCCTGCAGCAGCCGGACGCTCGTTTGCAGCACCCGCTCCAGCAGCGGGCCGCGCGCCGCGTCCTCCGCCGTGAACGCGGGGACCCGCGCG
>JAFTGG010000219.1 GCA_017458025.1 Oscillospiraceae bacterium
CTCGGCAGACGCCGCGCCGTCGCCGGACGACCCGAACGCGTGGCCGGAAGCCGGCGACGCGGATTCGGGCGGCGACGGGGACGCATGGCCGGCAGCCGAAAGCGAACAGCCGGAAGCCGCGCCCGCGGGCGAACCCGAGGACGAGGCCGAGGACGGGGACAAGAAGGGCAAAAAGAAGAAAAAGGGCAAAAAAGAGAAGAAAGCAAAGAAAGAGAAAAAGCCGAAGAAGCGGAAAAAGAAGAAGGGCGAAGCGGACGGGGACGGCGAGGCGGCCGAAGACGAAGAGGGCGGCAAAAAGAAGCCCCCGCTCCTGCTCATCATCATTCCCGCCGTCGTCATCGTGGCGGCCGCCGTGGTGCTGTTCCTTCTCAAGCCGTGGGCAAGGAAAGACCCGCCGCCGGATCCGGAGACCGAACAGGCCGAGCCGCCTGAGGACGGCGAGGACGGCGAAGACGAGCCTGTGCCCGAGACGCCGGACGCGCCCGCGGAGCCGGCGCGTCCGGCGGCGATGGACACCGCCGGCGCAATGGACCACTTCGCGACGCTCTCGCCGGAGAGCCTCGGCCTCGAGGGCGAGAGCATGTCCGAGTACCGTTACTATGCCACGGGCAAGACCGTGACGGTGGACGGCGTCAAATGCCGCGAGATCATGGTCTACAGCGAGAACGAGAGCGCGAAAACGAACGATCTCGCGGGCCGGTATCTGCTGAGCATGGACGGCGGCAAGCTGTTCCGCGACCTCGGAGGGGGGGTCATCACGGAGCTTTCGCCGTCTGTGATCGGCATCGGCGGCTGAAAAAATTTCGTCATGGGTACAAGATAGAGGGCCGTTTGAAAAAATTTTCCCATATTTTGTTGGTTTCCATAATAAAATGTATTGACCTTCGGAAAATTATGAGATATAATACCCGTTAGGACTTAGAGCCTTATTGGGAGGTGGGGTAATCCTGATACGACCGGCGCACCCGCGCAAAACCAGAATCCCAAGCGACATCAATTTTAGAGAAGGAGAAATGAAACTATGATGAAGAACATGAAGATCAGCACTCGTATGCTCATTTCGTACATGCTGATCGTAGGGCTGATGGTCGTGACCAGCATTGTGGCGATCATCATGCTGAACAACGTGGGCAAGGCCCTCCAGACCTTCTACAACACGTCCTATCAGGCGGTCACCGACTCTTGGGCCGGTAAGCGCGCCATCTCGGCGCTCCGCGCCGACCTGCTTCAGGCGACCGTTGACGATACCGGCAAGACCGAGAGCTATGTCAACAAGGCCCGCGAGGAGTATGAGAACCTGCAGGAAGCCATCGACGGCCTGAAGGTCAGCTACTCCGGCGATCAGAGCAACCTCACCAAGCTGATCAACGCGACGGACAACTGCAAGCCGATGCTGGAGCAGCTCTACAATTACGCCGGCAACCATCAGCTTGAGATCGGCTATGCGTATCTGGTCAACGAGTATCAGCCTGAGTCCGACATCGTCCGCGATGTGCTCGACGTGATGGGCGACGAGGCGGATCACCGCGCGTTCACCCGCGTGGAGGAGGGCGAGGCCGAGGCGCGCGTCGCCACCATCGTCATCATCATCATGTGCGTGGTCAGCGCCGCTGTCGGCGTGTTCCTCGCCATCACGATGTCCAACGGCATTGTCAATCCGGTCAACGAGATGCAGCAGGCGTCCCAGGATGTTGCCTCCGGCAATCTCGACGCGACCATTACTTACGAGTCTCAGGACGCGCTCGGCCATCTCGCCGACAACCTGCGCGGCCTGACCGAGACCTTCCGCACCATCATCAACGACGTGGAATATCAGCTCAGCTCGATGGGCAACGGCAACTTCGCCGTCCAGAGCCAGGCGCCGAACGCCTATGTCGGACAGTTCGCCCGCCTGCAGACCGCTATCGGCCAGCTGAGCGTCGCGATGAGCGACACGCTCTCCCAGATCGACGTTTCCGCCGACCAGGTCAACTCCGGCGGCGAGCAGGTCTCCTCCAGCGCGCAGGCGCTGGCGCAGGGCGCCACCGAGCAGGCTTCCTCCGTTGAGGAGCTGGCCGCTACCATCAGCGAGATCTCCAATCAGGTCGAGGCGACCGCGGGCCACGCTCGCGCGGCGCGCGACGAGAACCAGCAGTCCGCGGACCAGATCCAGATCTGCTCGGCGCACATGGACGAGCTGATGACCGCTATGCGCGACATCGAGGAGAAGTCCCAGGAGATCAGCAAGGTCATCAAGACCATCGAAGACATCGCGTTCCAGACCAACATCCTCGCGCTCAACGCCGCCGTCGAGGCCGCCCGCGCTGGCAGCGCCGGTAAGGGCTTCGCGGTCGTCGCCGACGAGGTTCGTAACCTTGCCACCAAGTCTCAGGAGGCGTCCGCGAGCACCGCGACGCTGATCGAGGACACCGTCAAGGCCGTCAAGGAAGGCTCCCGCCTGTCCGCCGAGACCGACGAGGCGCTGCGCGAGGTGGTTATCCGTGCCGAGAAGGTCACGGGCGCCGTCAACCTCATCTCCGAGGCCACCGAGGAGCAGACCCGCGACGTCGCGCAGGTCAGCACCGGTATCGACCAGATCTCCAGCGTCGTCCAGACCAACTCCGCCACGGCGGAGGAGTCCGCGGCCGCGTCCGAGGAGCTCTCCGGTCAGGCGAACCTGCTCAAGGAGCTGGTCGGCCGCTTTACCCTGCGCCAGGGCGGCGGCGCGCCGCGCGCGGCGGCTTATTCCGCCCCCGCTGCGGACGACGGCTTCGCGGGTTCCGGCTACGCCGGCAACGACAAGTATTGATCCCAAAACCCCAATATAGGCTAAATACGATAGGAGCGCGGCACAAAATGTGCCGCGCTCCAAAATTTTTTTTGCCCAAAATCAGCGCAAAAAGTAAGGGATTGACATCAAAACCGAAATTTTATGGAAAGGTATTCCACGAAAAAGTTATACAAATTCTGGAAAATATGAAAAATCCCGTTTTTCTGTCGAAATTTTCATTGATTATTCTCCCAAGATGTGTTATAAATATAAAGAATAGTCGGGTAATAGGGTAAAAAGGGCGGAACCTGCCCTCAGGAAGGGAGAGCGAGCGATGGATAAGCTGACCGGAATCGGTACCACAACTATGGGCGGCATTACCAGCAACAGCATGCGGATGCTGGAAAAATCCATGGACTACCTCTGGGCGAAGCAGGCGGCGCACCTGGACAATATCGCCAACGCGGAGACCCCGGGCTACAAGGTCAAGACGGTCTCGTTCGAGAAGCGGTTCGAGAACAAGCTCAGGACCGCGGAGCTCGGCGGGCACTCGCGCGCGAGAACGCGCCGCGCCATCGAGACCGCGCATTGGGAGGTCGAGGAGGACAACGAAGTCACCCGCATGGACGAGAACGGCGTCAACGTCCTCGAACAGAGCCTCGAAGCGGTCCGCACAGCTTACCAGATGCAGTACACGCTCCAGGCGATCAACAACGATTTCAGCACGCTGGGCCGCGCCATCAACGGCTGACGGCCGGCGGCTCGGGAGAAGACCGGTAAGATACCGTTTCGCCCGCCGCTTGCGCGGCAGGCGCGAAATATGGAGGGGAAAATATGGCATTTTTCAGCAGCATGAACATCGTCGGCTCCGGCATGACCGCGCAGCAGGCGCGTCTCGACGTCATCTCGGAGAACATCACGAACATGAACACCACCCGCACCGAGAGCGGCGGCGCGTATCGCCGCAAGATCACGGTCATGGAGGCGGAACACAACAAGAACGGCTTCCGCGAGGCGATGTCCCGCGCGGCGCGCAAGGGCTACGGCGTGTCGAACCGCCGCTATGAGCAGAACGGCGGCGTCAAGATCGTCGAGATCGCCGAGGACCAGAGCGAGCTGCCGTTCGTCTACGATCCGACCCACCCCGACGCGAACGAGGAGGGCTACGTCGAGATGCCGAACGTCACGCTCGTGAAGGAAGTGGCCGACGCGATGGCGGCAAGCCAGGCGTTCAGCGCCAACGTGACCGCGTTCAACGCGCTCAAGCAGGTCGTTCAAAGAGGCTTGGACATCGGCGTGTAAGCCGGTATTGACATAGGAGGTCCGATATGAACACGATCCAACCCTTATGGGACTCGATGCCGCTGGACGGCAAGGCCGGCCGGGTCACGGATACCGGCGCCGGCGGCAACCCGTTTACGGATATCTTCCAATCCGCGGTGGACGCGGTCAAGGAGACGGACGCGGAGAAGACGCAGTTGGAATACCTGATGGCAACGGGCCAGCTGGACAATCCGGCGCTGCTGACCATCGCCTCCACGAAGGCGCAGCTCTCCGTCGACCTGTTGGTGCAGCTGCGCAACAAGGCGATGGATTCCTACAACGAGCTGATGCGCATCAGCCTGTAAACGATGCGCTGTACATATGATCGAAAGGGGTTGACCGCTCTTGCCTGAACGGGTGAGGCAGATCCTGGGCAGGATCCGCGATTTCTTTAGGAATATGAGCAAGGGCCTCAAGATCGGCCTGATCGCCGGCGCCGCGGCTATCGCGCTCGTCATCGCCGCGGTCGCGGTCTACAACGCCACGAGACCGTACGAGACCCTGTTCACCGGACTTTCCAGCGAGGATATGACCGCCGTGGTCTCCTACCTCGAAACCGCCGGCGTCCGCGACGTCAAGATCCGCGGCAACGACACGGTGCAGGTGCGCGAAAACCAGGCGGACCGTCTGCGCGCGGCGATCGTGCAGCAGGGCTACCCCACGACGGGCTACGTCCACGACACCTATCTTGACAACATCGGCGCGCTGAGCTCGCAGGCGGACCGCGAGCAGTTGGCGCTCTACGATCTGCAGGACGACCTTGCCTCCATCATTCGGTGGTTCGACGGCGTACAGGACGCGCGCGTTATCATCGCGCCGGGCGAGGACCGCCGCTACATACTCGATGAGAACACCATTGAAGCGACGGCGACCGTCACGGTCCGCATGCAGAACAATTTGACGCTCACGAGCGATCAGGTCTCCGCCATTCAGCGCATGGTTGCGCACGCGCAGCAGGGCCTCAATATCAGCAACGTCACCGTGGAGGACGGCTCCGGCAGCCGCTACACGAGCGGCAGCGGCACGGCCGCGGCGCTGGACGACACGATGAAGTATAAGCTGGCGCTTGAGGCGCAGCAGAACGAGGAGACGCGGAACCGCGTCATGCGCGTGCTAGTCCCGTATTTCGGCGCGGACAACGTCGAGGTCAGCGTCCACACCACGGTGGACGTGACCACGACCTACATTGAATCCCTCGTCTATCACGAGCCCGATTGGGCGGCCGACGGCTCCACGCAGGGCAGAGGCATCATCGGCACGCAGATTTGGGACAACAGCTCGATCCTTGACGCGGACGCCGCTGCCGGCGGCGTGGTCGGCACCTCGACCAACACCGAGATCAACGAGTACGGTACCCGTCCCGACGAGCTCACCGGCAACGAGCGCGAGTGGTACCGCAGCGGACAGATCGACTACGACGTTTCGCGGGACAACATTCAGAAGGAGCAGCCTCCCGGGACCATCACCGACCTGACGATGACCATCGCCATCAACAGCGCGGAGTACAATCTGCTGGACCCCAGCGTGTTCATTCACGCCGCGGCGATGGCGGCCGGCATCAGCGCGGAGGACGAGGCGCAGAAGATCGCCATCGTTTCCGCCCCGTTCTATCAGAGCGGCTACAACGGCGAGGCGCCGTCCGGCGACGTTACGATGATCTTTGGCCTGCCGTCCTGGGCGGTCTACGCCGCGATCGCGGGCGTTGCGCTGTTCCTGGCGCTGCTGCTGATCATTCTGCTGCTGCGCAGCAAGAAAAAGAAGAAGATCGCGATTCTCATCGCGCAGGAGGAGCAGCGCGCGGCGGAAGCTGCGGCTGCGGAAGCCGCCGCGCTGGCCGCGGCGCAGGGCGCGGATATCATGGACGTCCACACCGAGGAGACTATGAAGATGCGCCAGGATATCCGGCAGTTCGTCGAGGAGAATCCGTCCATCGCGGCGCAGATGATCAAGAATTGGCTCCGCGGCGGAGAAGAACAGTAACGGGCTGCGCGGCAGCCTAGCGGAAGGAGGCGAGGACCGTGGCCAAGAAGAAAAAGGGCAAGGCCGAGGAGGCGGAGGCGCCTGTCGTTGAAGCGGCGCCCGCCGAACCCCCAAAACCAGGCAAGCGCGATCTGGAGAGCGCGCAAAAAGCGGCGGCCGTCATTGTGGCGCTGGGCACGGAAAAGGCCTCGCTGCTCTACCAGCACATGGACCCCGACGAGATCGAGCAGGTCACGATCGAGGTGGCGAAGCTCGGCTTCGTGGACGCGGAGACCACCGAGGACGTCCTGAACGAGTACTACCAGATGTGCATGATGAACAAGGCGGTCACCGAAGGCGGCCTTGAGTATGCACGATCGGTCCTTGAGAAGGCGTTCGGCGGCGCGACCGCGAACGAGCTGCTCGCCAAGGTCACGAAGTCCCTTAAAACGAGGGAGTTCGCGTTCCTCAACAAGGCGCGCGAGAAGGACCTCTATACGGCGCTGCAGTACGAGCGCCCGCAGACCATCGCGTTGGTGCTCTCTTACGTCGCGCCGGATAAGGCGGCGGCGGTCATCGAACAGCTCGAGGGCCGCCGGCAGATCAAGGTCGTCGAGAGCATGGCACAGATGGACAGCGCGTCCCCGACCGCCATCAAGATCATTGAAAACGAGATGCAGAAACGCTTCGACAACATCTTTGTCACCAATAACAACGTCAAGGTCGGCGGCATTGATTTTGTCGCGAGCGTGATGAACAACATCGACCGTTCGAGCGAGAAGTCGATCTTCGACGGCCTGAGCTCCCGCAACGAGGAGCTCGCCGACGAGATCCGCAAGCGCATGTTCGTGTTCGAGGACATCGTCACGATGGACGACCGCAGCGTGCAGCGCTTCGTGCGCGACTGCGACCCGAAGGATCTGGTGCTCGCCCTCAAGGCGGCGAACCAGGAGGTCGCCAACAAGCTGTTCGGCAATATGTCCAGCCGTATGGCGGAGAGCATCCGCGACGACCTCGAAATCACGAGCAACGTCCGCATGAAGGACGTCGAAGAGGCGCAGAGCCGCATTGTCGCGGTGATCCGCGGCCTCGAGGAGCAGGGCGAGATCGTCATCATGAAGGGCGGAAAGGACGATATCATTGCCTAACGTATTCAAACGCTTTTTAAGCGGCGGCGAGGCAGACGATTATGTGTTCAAACCGGCCAGCGAGCTGCGGGTCGAACCGCAAAAGCCGGCGCGGGAAGCGCCGGCGGCGGAGGAGCCCGCCGAGCCGGCAGCGCCGGAGGAAGCCGCCGCGCAGGAGCCGACGCCGGAGACCGATCCGCTCGGCTTCGCACAGGTACAGGCAAACGCCATTCTCGCGGATGCGCGGGAGGAAGCGGAGCACTATAAAGAAACGGCGCGCGCCGAGTTTGAGGCGGAATTGGAGGAAGCCAAAAAGGCCGCGCGGGACGAGGGCTACAGCCGCGGCTATGCCGAGGGCATGGCGCAGGCGATGCAGGAAGGCAAAGAGGAACGCGGGCGCATGGCGCTCGAACAGGTCAAGGCGATCGAGAGCTTTCTGGAGGGCGCGGCGCGCGCCCGCGACCGTATGCTCGACGACGCGCGCGAGGAGCTCAAGGACCTCGCGGTGGCGGTGGCGGAGAAGGTCATTCATGTGAGCCTCAAAAATTCGAGCGATATTATTTTGCGCATGGTCGACGCCGCGACGGACACGCACAAGCGCTGCGAATGGGCGCATATCTATGTGGCGGACTGCGACGTGGGCGGCAAGGCCTATACCGTGCCGGAGCTGACCGCGGCGCTGAGCCACATCGCCGACCGCGTGCGCGTCATTCCGATGCCGGACGAGGAGAGCGGCACCTGCATCGTGGAGATGCCGGACGTCATTCTCGACGCCAGCGTCTCGACGCAGCTGGGCAACATCAAGGAGACCCTCGACGGCGTCGTTCTGGAAGATGATTAGGAGTAACGGAGAACATGTTCCGAAACGCGATCAAACAAGTCCAGCAGGCTGAAACGATCAGCCACACGGGAAAGATCGAAAACATCGTGGGCATGTCCATCGAGGCGAGCGGCGCGAAAGCCGCCGTGGGCGACATCTGCCGCATCTACAGCGACGAAACGGGCCGTCAGGTCTCCGCCGAGGTCGTCGGCTTCAAGAACGACCATATCCTGCTGATGCCGTATTCCGAGATGAACGGCATCTCTGCGGGGAACTTCGTGCGCAACACCGGCAAGCAGCTGGAGCTGAAGGTCGGGATGCACTTAAAAGGGCGCATCATCAACGCGCTCGGCCAGCCGATCGACGACGGGCCTCCCCTCGAAGAAGGCGAAAGCTATTGTGTCGGCGGCAGCTACATCAACCCCTTGACGCGGCCTCCCATTCGTGAGAAAATGGAGTTTGGCGTTAAAGCGATAGACGGCCTGCTGACCATCGGCAAGGGACAGCGTATGGGCATTTTCGCCGGCTCCGGCGTCGGCAAGAGCACGCTGCTCGGCATGATCGCCCGCGAGGTCAAGGCGGACATCAACGTCATCGCCTTGGTCGGCGAGCGCGGGCGCGAGGTTCTGGAGTTCGTGCAGAAGGACCTGGGGCCGGAGGGCATGGCGCGCTCGATCCTCGTGGTGGCGACCTCCGATCAGCCCGCGATGCTGCGCATGAAGTGCCCGAGCGTCGCCACCGGCATCGCGGAGTACTTCCGCGACCAGGGCTGCGACGTGCTGCTGATGATGGACTCGCTGACGCGCTTTTCGATGGCGCAGCGCGAGATCGGCCTCGCCATCGGCGAGCCGCCGGTGGCGCGCGGCTACACGCCGTCCATTTACGCGGAGCTGCCGAAGCTCCTGGAGCGCAGCGGCAACTTTCAGAACGGCTCCATCACCGCGATCTATACGGTGCTGGTCGAGGGCGACGACATGAACGACCCGATCGCCGACACCGTGCGCGGTATTCTGGATGGGCACATCGTGCTCTCCCGAAGCCTTGCCGCCGCGAACCACTACCCCGCCATCGACGTCGGCGCGAGCATCTCGCGTCTGATGGTGGAGCTGGTGAGCAAAGAGCACCAGCAGCTGGCGAGCCGCCTGCGCGATATCCTGAGCGTGTACGAGCGCAACGCCGACCTCGTCAACATCGGCGCGTACAAGGCGGGCAGCAACCCGCGCCTTGACTACGCGCTGCAAAAGATCGACGATATCAACGCGTTTTTGATGCAGGGCATCAACGAGGCATTCACCTACGAGCAGTGCGTCGAGCAGATGGCGAAGATCCTCAGATAAAGGAGCACATAGCAGCGTATGAAGCGGTTCAAATTCCAGCTGGAGTCCGTGCTGGATTATAAGCAGCAGGCGCTCGACGCGCTGATGACGGAGCTTTC
>JAFTGG010000220.1 GCA_017458025.1 Oscillospiraceae bacterium
CCGGAGATGGCGTCGACCGTCTTGCCGACCGTCAGCGTGCCGGCGCCGCTCTTGCCGATGAACTGGTCGAGCACGCCGACGCCGCTGGGCAGCGCGTTGTTGTCCATGACCTTTGAGCCGATGCCCGCGGTCTCCTTGTTGCTGACGATGGAAACACCGCTGACCGCCTTGTCGGCGTCCACGCCGGCGATCATCTCGATGCTGCCCTGCGAGCCGGACGCGACCATCTTGAATGCGTAGCCCGCGAACGAACCGCCGGACGTGACGCGATACGCTTCGGTCACCTTCGCGCCCTGAGTGGACGCGGCGGCGCTCATGGCATCGGTCAGCGCGATCTGCTCGAACGCGCTGTCCGGAGACGCCGCGACGGCGGCGAGGGACGCTTCCGTGTTCGCGCGGTTAATCGCGTCGATGCGGTCCGCCGTGACGGCGTTCACGCCGCCGAGCAGCGCCGCGACGACGAGGCAGATGGCCGTCAGGGTACCGGCGACCTTCGTGACGAATTTGCTGTCAATTTTCATTTCGCCGCCTCCTTCTTCGCCTTCTCGGCGTTCTTGTCCACGCCGAAGCGGGTGGGCTTGACGTGCCGGTCGATGATCCAAACCGTGCAGTTCATCAGCAGGATCGAATAGCACACGCCCTCGGGGAACGAGCCGAAGTTGCGGATAAATACGGTCAGCAGGCCACAGCCCACGCCGAAGATCAGTTGGCCCTTCTTCGTGGCCGGAGAGGTCACATAGTCGGTCGCCATGAAGAACGCGCCGAGCATCAGACCGCCGCCGAACACGCTGTAGAGCATGTACAGGACCGGATCGTTGCCATGCGGGAACAGCAGCGAGAGCAGCGCCACGCTGCCGATGTACGCGACGGGGATATGCCAGGAGATGACCTTGCGCAGGATCAGATACACGCCGCCGATCAGCAGCATCATCGACGAGATCTCACCGGCGGAGCCGCCGATGAAGCCGATGAACATCTCGCGAAGGTCATAGGTCGCGGTCAGGCCCGCGAAATCCTCGCCGATCATCGCCATCGGCGTCGCCGCCGTGACGACGTCCGCCTGCTTGCCGATGAGCGAGATGGGCGCCCAGCCGGCGGCGGGGTCGATCCAGCTCGTCATCGCCGAGGCGTAGCACGCGACGAGCGCGGCGCGGCCCGCGAGGGCGGGGTTCATAAAGTTCTTGCCGAGACCGCCGTAGAGCTGCTTGACGACCACGATGGCAAAGAAATTGCCGACCACGAGCATCCAATACGGCAGCGTCACGGGGCAGACCATAGAGAGCAGCAGGCCCGTGACGGCGGCGCTGAGGTCGCCGAGCATCTGCGGCTTTTTCAGCGCCTTGCGGTACAGCCACTCCCAGCACATCGCGCTCGCCGCCGAAACGACGGCCGCCGCGAGGGCGCGGAAGCCGAACCGGTAAATCGACCACGCGAGCGCCGGACACAGCGCGATGATCACGTCGAGCATGATCGAGCGCGTGTCTTCGTTGTTGCGGATATGCGGGTTCGAGGAAGCGATGAGCTTCAACGCCTTGTAATCGCCGGTCATATTCACTCACGCCCCTTTCTTTTCTTCTTCGGCTTTCGCCGCTTCCGCCGCCGCTTTCTTCTTCGCGGCGTCGTCCTTGACCATTTGCTTGCCCGCCTTAAACGACTGCGTCAGGTGCAGGCGGCCCGGGCAGATGTACGCGCAGGCGCCGCATTCCATGCAGTCCATGATGTTGTAGGCGTTGAGCTCGTCGACCTTGCCCTTCTGCACGAACATATACAGATACAGCGGTTCGAGGTGCATCGGACATGCGTCGACGCAGCGGCCGCAGCGGATACAGGTCGGGTTGTCGGAGACCTTGTTCTCGTCCGCGGCGAACGCGAGCAGCGCGCCCGTGCCCTTGGCGACGGAGATGTCCGCCGTGTACTGCGCCATGCCCATCATCGGGCCGCCGGCGATGATCTTAAACGTCTCGTCCTTCAATCCGCCGCAGGCGTCGAACAGGAGCGAGACCGGCGTGCCGATGGGGCACTCGAGGTTCTTCGGCTCGTTGACGCCGGAGCCGGACACCGTGACGACCTTCTTCACGACCGGCATACCGGTGGTGATCGCCTTGTAGATCGAGCAGACGGAGTTGATGTTGAACACCGCGCAGCCGATGGCGCTGGGCAGGCCGCCCGGCGGCACCTGCTTGCCCGTGATCGCCTGGCAGAGCTGCTTCTCGCCGCCCTGCGGGTAGCGCGTGCGCAGCGGCTGCACCACGACGGGCGCTTTCATCTCGGCGATGGTCTTGTTCAGCGAGTCGATACCGTCCTGCTTGTTCATCTCAACGCCGATGATGACCTTGTCCACGCCGAACATCTTCGCCAGATACCCGCAGCCGCCGACGATCTGCTCCGGACGCTCCAGCATGGCGCGATGGTCGCCGGTGATGTACGGCTCGCACTCGGCGCCGTTGATGATGACCGTGTCGACCAGGCCGATGCCGCCGGAGATCTTGACGTGGGTCGGGAACGTCGCGCCGCCCATGCCGACGATACCGGCATTTTTGACGATCTCGACCATCTCCTCCACGCTCAGGAGGTCGGGGTCCGCCGGCGCGACAACTTCCTCGCTGATCTCGTCCTGGAAGTCGTTGTCGATGATGACCGACATGATGTTGCCGCCCATCGAGAACGGACGCGGCTCCACCGCGGCGACCGTGCCGGACACCGACGCGTGGATCGGCGCGCCGAGCCCCTTGAACTCGCCGATCTTCTGGCCGACCTTGACGTGATCGCCCTTCTTGACGATCGGCGTACAGGGCGCTCCGAAGTGCATCGACATCGGAATGACGACCTGTTTCGGCGCCGCCAGCTGTTCGATGGCCTTCTCATTGGTAGCGGCCTTCATATCGTTGGGATGAACGCCGCCAAAGAACGCTTTTGCCATTGTCTCACCTCATTTTTACACTTAGGCGTAATCGGCAACGCCGATAATGCCCCATAATCGGACAGATTATATAACAATTCGCGTGGTTTGTCTAGATAATTATATGGTATCGCTGAAGTTTTTTACCACAATATATGCGGTCTCCGGCATTTGCCTTTTCCCGTGTTTTATGCTATCGTTACCGCATAAAGACTATGGGAGGGATATTTATGCCTGATATCATCGACCGCGCGGAGGTGAAAGCCGAGGCAAAGGAGCTTTTGCGCGCGGCGCGGGTCTCCCCGCTCCGCATGACGCTGCTGTTCCTCGGCATCGACCTCGGATTGGAGCTTATCAGCACCGCCGTCAGCGATATGCTGGGCGACTCCATCGGCGTGCTGTCGTTCTCGTTCTCCTTCGTCGGCGTGCTCATCACGCTGCTTTCCACCGTCCTGCTCGCGGGATATACGAGCTACTGCCTCGGCGTCCAGCGCGGCCGCGTCATGCCGTACGACAGCCTGTTCGACGCTTTTCCCTTCGCGGGCAAGGTGATCCTGCTCTCGGTGGTGCAGGGGGCGCTGATCGGCTTCGGGCTGGTGCTGTTCATCGTGCCCGGCGTGGTGTTGGCATTCATGTACCCGTTCGCGCTCTACCATCTCTGCGAGGAGCCGGACATCGGCGTGATCGAGTCGATGCGCCGCAGCCGATTGGAGATGAAAGGATACAAATTCCAACTATTTGCGCTGCTCATCAGCTTCTGGCCGCTGCTGCTCCTCGCCGCCGTGGCGCTCGGCGCGTGTGAGTACTTCCTCGACGGCGCGTTTCCCGCGTCGCTCGGCGGCGACCTGCTTTTCGCGCTGGTCTCCGGCGTGCTCACCGGCGCGGCAGAGGTCTATCTGATGCCGTACATCGAGCTGGCGCAGGTCTGTTTTTACCGTCGCGTGACCGCCGCGAATTTCGACCGCTTCACGGATATGGAGCTATGATACTAATATGCAACTAAAACAAGACATTCCTTGCGGCATAATTTGTGCCATGCTGCGTTGTCGTCCTTGGCGGGCGTCAGCCCGCCTGCGTCCTCCGCCTTGCCTGACAAAAATTCTGCTCGCAAGGCTTTGCCAC
>JAFTGG010000221.1 GCA_017458025.1 Oscillospiraceae bacterium
AAGCCGCGGGCCCTTGCGCGCCGTACGATTTCTTCGACGCTCATGCGCCCGTCGTAGGACGCGGCGGAGTGGGTGTGCAGATCGAGCTTTACGTTCATCGCTTCAACACCGTCGCTTTCAGATACGCCCGCATCGGCGCGGGGTCGTCCCTGTCTGCGAGCGCCTCGCGCGCGCGGAGCATGTCCGCGACGCCCGCGCCCGCCTCGCGCAGCCGCCCATGCCGGACGAGCGCCAGCGTCGCGAGCGTGTCGTTGAGCAAAAAGCGCATGCGCACGCCGGTTTGGTAGTCGCAGGGCCGGTATTCGACGCGTTTGCCCGACGCCGCTTCGGCGTAGCGCAGGGCGATGGGCGAGCCGGCGAGCGTCGTCAGCGGGAAGCTGCCCCAGACGCGGGGATTGACCTCCAAAATATAGCCGCCCTTGAACTCGACCATCGCCAGGCCGACGAAGCCAAACGATTGCAGCAGCCGGTACGCCGCGTCGATCTTCTCCGCGTCGAAGACGCTCTCGCAGCACGCGGACGGCCCGCCGGAGATCGGATACTCGCGCACGCGGCGGTGGCAGAACGCGCCGATGAGCCGGCTCTCGCGGTCCAGCAGCACGCACGCGCTGTTGCCGGCGCCCTCCACGACCTCCTGTACGATGGGCGTGGGGTCATAGCGCCGCATGGACGCGAGCGCCTTGTCGAGCTCCGCCGCGTCGCGCGCGACGGCGTAGCGGTCGGCGGCGGTGAGGCCGAACTTCTCGCCGCAGCGCGGCTTGACGATGACGGGGTAAGCGTCCGGCGCGGCGTCATACTCCCGCGGCACGGGCAGGCCCAGCTCGGCCGCGCGTCGGTGCACCGCCTCCTTGTCGTTGACCGCGTCGAGCACGTCGGGCGGAGAGATGAGGAAATCGCACCGCGGCGCGAACGTCTCCCGCGCGCGGCTGACGGCGTTCAGCGTCGCCGCGCCGACGGGGAACAGCACGGGTCGGCCGTATGGTTGCATCAGCGCGATGAGCCGCTCCGTATATGCGCTGTCGTCCGCTTTGCCGTCTATCCAGCGGCGCTCGGCGACATAGCGCGATGAGAACGCCGGCGGGGTCACGTTCGTATCGCTGCGCGTCTGCGCGGCGGCGACGCGATATCCCGCGCGGCCGAACGTCCGCGCGGCGCTGATCGCCGACCGGTATTTCGCGTCTGTGAGAATGACTGTCTTCATAGTGGTTACGATACCATAAGCACGCGGCAAAAGCAAGCGCCGCGGCGCGGAGGTCAAAATCTTCACCGAGCCTTGCAAATGATTATGCGATATGGTATTATGGCCCGCAAGGTAGCGACAAATCGAACTATAACGGAACAGAGGTATCCTTTTGAAAAGAGTCAAATGTCTGGATTGGTATCAAAAGCTGGTCTTATTTTTCATGGCCATCATGGTCTTCGTGTTTGCGGCGGTCTATGCCGTGACCGTCGCCCGAGAGGGCTTTGCATATAAGGGCGCAATTCTTATCCCCGATCAGGAAAATGACAATATGATATATTCCGGAAAAGTCCGAGGAGAGCAAGCCGCCTTTATCGTATATGCAGACAAGACCGTGGAGTTCCGATACGGCGATAAAACATACGGCCCCTATACCGCCAAGGAAGACCCGACCGCTATTCCGAAGGACAGCGGAATGAGCGGCTCTATGACCGGAGTAGAGCTGAGTCGCGGAAAGGATATCCTCTTTCGCGGGGGCGTGCTGGATTCCGGAAGCCGGCGCCGGCTGTACAACGAGGATGGGAGCGTAGATATTTCGGAGTTTTCAGTGACGGCGAGTAATGGAATCGTAACAGACGAAAAGGGGAATGAAATCGACCCGATGGAGCCTTCCGCCGCCACCATACTTGATTTGATGGCCGGCCCTGAGTTGACTCACAAAGGCGAATGGCTCGCGTGGTTCGGCGGTGTATTTGTCTGCATCGCTGCGGCAATTTCCATTTTGTTTGCGGAGGAACTGTTCCGTTGGAGCTTAGCGTTCCGAATCCGCGATGCGGACAGGGCGGAACCGTCTGACTGGATCATTATGGGTCGATATATCACTTGGACTTTTTTGCCCATTGCGGCAATGATACTTTTTCTTGTGGGTCTTCAATAATTCATGTTAGGCCTTGCTTTAAAAATGGTCACGTTGCCCATTTTTAAAGCAAGGCCTAACATCTGATCAAAAGCTTCCCAAGGCTTTTGATAGCGCCGGAGGCGCGTCAAAAATGGCAAAAGGGACGCGTGGAACGATTTTTCCGTTGCGTCCGACGGAAATTCGTGATATACTGTAAACTACCGGTTATATGGCGCGGAGAAAGGCGGCGAGAGAATGGCGGATAAAAAACCGGACGATAAAGAACTTGACTTCTACGCCGTTATGGCCGATCTGAACCTTCAGGCGCAAGACAAGGAGCTGGAGTCGCTGGCGAACCTGACGTTGCTGCAAAGCGGCTTCGACCCCGACGCGATGAGTCCGGAGGAGCAAAAGCGCCGCGACCTTGACGAGCGCCTGAAGAAAATCATCAGCGATCTGGATACGGATTAAAACCAAAAGGGCTTCCGTCCGGAAGCCCTTTTACTTCTCGTTTTCCTGCCGATCTGCCCAGGTGGTGAGGATCTTTTCCGCCATCTTGGACGGCGACCACTCGCGCTTTTCCGCCTCGCGCTCGATGCGCTCCTTGGTGCGGGGCGGCACGCGGATGGTCATGACTTCGGTCTTTTTCTCCTGCATATGCATCACCCCTTTGTATACATTGTAATCACGAGCGGATTGACAAAATAGGATTACAAGAGTTACAATGTATACAAATAGTTTGCGTAAAAGACAGCGGAGCATGCAAAAAGAGGTAAGGGAACATGGCTGAGAATAACAATCTTGAGTTGGAGATGCAAAACTATCGGAAGTATCTCACGGGTAAAACGGTCTTTTGCGACAGCGATTCGCCGGAAACCGCGCGGTACGCCGCTTTTTTGCGCGAACGGAGCGCGGAATGGGGGCTCGCCGCGGTGCTGGGGCGCGCGGACGTGGAGCACCTGGATTTCGACGGCCTCGTTGCCCGCGCGGACGTGTTTGTGTTGACGCCGGACGACGGGCGGTATCAGGCGTTTCTGCAAAAGGTGGTGGCGGCGGGCAAGCGCTTCATCATCGTGGGCAAGCTGAACACGGCGATGTACAAGGAGCTGTCGGCGATGCTGCAAAAGCCGCTGATGGTCGGCGCGAACACCTTCGCGCTGTTATAAAAGGATAAAAAGAAAGGCTGCGCCGCAGCCTTTCTTTTTTTTGCGCTTATTCGATGGGGATCTTGATCTTCACGTCGCTGACCGGATACGCGGCGCAGGCGTGGACATAGCCGAAGTCCTTGTCCGCGGCGCGGCGGCCGTCGCCCTCGGGGCAGATATACACGTTGCCCGAAAGCACCTTCGTGCGGCAGAAGCCGCACTCGCCGCTGCGGCAGCCCGTTTCGATGCGGATACCCGCGCGTTCGAGCGCCACGACGAGGCTCTCCGTCGCCTTGGCGGGGATCACGTCCTCATGGACGCCGCGCACGACGGTGAGCTGGAACGTCTGATCCCTGACCTCCTGCGGATAGCCCTCAAAGGCCGTGATATCCTTCGCCTGGCCGAACACCTCGAAGCGCACGCGGCGCTGCGGCGGGTTCAGCTTCGCGAGCTCGCCGCGCAGGAACGTATACATGACCTGCGGGCCGCAGATGAAGTAGGTCGTGTCGTCGGCGGAGTACTTCTTGATAAGCTCCGCGGTGAGGAAGCCGCGCTCGCCGGCCCAGTCGGGCTCGTCGCCGGAGAGGACGTGGACGATGCGCAGCTTGTCGCTGTGGAGCCGGTCCAGCTCGTCCTTGAGCGCGATGTCGTCGCTGGAGACCGAGCCGAACAGGATCGTGAGATCCATGTCGAGCGTGCCGTGGGCGATCTCGCGCGCCATAGAGGCGAACGGCGTGATGCCGACGCCGCCGGCGAGCGCCACGACGTGCTTCGCGTCGCGCAGCGGCTCGTAGTAAAACTGTCCGCAGCCGATCATGCCGCGATACTTGTCGCCGGCCTTGACGTTGTCGTTGACGTAGTCGCAGATAAAGCCGTCGCCCTTGCTGCGGCGCAGTGGGATCTCAACGATCGCGTGCTCGTCGAGCCGCGCCTGATCCGGGGCGGAGCTGTTGGAGTACGGGCGGGAGATCAGGCTTTCGCCGATGGGGAAGTCGACGACCATGAACTGCCCCGCGTAGAACGGCGGCAGCTTCTTGCCGTCCTGCCGCTCGAAGCGGACGGTGGTCGCGGTCTTGCTGGCGGGACGCACATCGGTCACGACGAGGTCCAGCTTGCCGGGGTGCCACTCGCGGGCGACGTTGCCGATGGGGTCGTCCTTCACGGGCACGGGGGAGGCGTTTTCAAACGCGGCGAGGCGCGCCTTGGAGACGCGGGAGGCGCCGCCGACGTCCTTCAAAAATCCTTTGACCTTCATTTACTTCGCCTCCTTCGCCATCGTGTCAAGCACGTTCTTCGCCGCCTTGCGGCCGTTGGTCACGGCGGGTCCCATGCCGTCGCCGCTGATCTGGTGCGCGCCGGAAAATTCGAGGTGGCCGATGAAATGCTCCGCCTCGGCGGTTTGCAATCTCGCGACGATGTGATCCTCCATCGTGTGGGCGTAGCCGTAGATGCAGCCGTTCCACATGCCGGTGTAGTGCGCGACGGTCATCGGCGTTTCGATGACGCATTCGAGGACGTGGTCGAGCAGGTTGACGCCCAGATACTCGCTCATGTAGTCGATGAGCTGCTTGGCGACCTCGTGCTTGACGCGGTCGTAGTCGTCGGCGGAGACGGTCTTCCAGCCGTCCACGCGCGGCAGCGTCGTGATGGAGTAGGAGCAGGTGCCCGGCGGCGTCGCGTCGGGGTTCGCGAGGTTGTGGCAAATGCAGGTGATATAGTGGTACGGCCCAAGGCCCTTCAATTCCTCATAGCACTTGTTCGTGTCCATCGTGTCGCCGTGGAATACGCTGTAGTCCTTGATCCCCAGCTCCTCGGCGCTCTTGTCGAGGATGAGGATGACCGAGAACGCGGTCAGGCTCAAACGGCGGCCGTTGACCATCTTGACCGCGTCCGCGGGCACGGCGCTCGCCGGCTCGATCATACTGGTGTAGACCTTGTTCGGGTACGCCGACGAGATGACATAGTCGGCGTAGACCTCGTCGCCGCGGGCGGTGCGCACGCCGTACGCCTTGCCGTCCTTGACGAGGATCTTGTCGACGTGCTGGCGGTACTCGATCTGCACGCCGAGCGCCTCGGCGCGCTCCGCCATCTTGAGAGACATTTCGTGCGAGAACTTGCGCGGGATAAAGGAGCCGTAGCCGATATAGTCCGCCATCAGGACGGAGAAAATGGTGAACGGCAGCTCCTTGAAGCCCGTGCCGACGTAGATCCAATACGGCGAGAGCAGGTCGAGCGCCTTCTGCGGCAGGCCGAAGGTATCCAGCACCTCCTGCGTGGAGTAGCCCGCGGTCTTGACGAACGCCTCATGCTTCATGAGCATCTGCGGCTTGCTCATCGGGTGGATGCTCAGCTCGTTGACGCTGTCGAACACGGTGTTGCAGAGGTTCAGCACGGCGAGCACCTTGTCGTAGGTGCCGGGCACGGCGGCGTCCACCTCGCGGGCAAAGGTCTCCAGACCCGGGTGCAGCGTGACCTCAAGCCCCGGGATCGCGGCGTGATACGCCTCGGGGACCTTGATCCAGTCGACGTCCACGCCCATGTCGTCGAAAAACTTGCCGACCTTGAGGCGGCGGTCCTTGTCGCCGATGGACATCATCTCGTGCAGCGCCGCCTCGATCTCGATGCCGCCGCGCACGAAGCTCGTCGCGATGCCGCCGGGCAGGTTGTGGCGTTCGAGCACGAGCACGTCCTTGCCCTTGTCCGCCAGCATCAGCGCCGCGGACAGGCCCGCGAGCGCGCCGCCGATGACGATGACGTCATAGTGGTCCTTGTAAAACTTCATAGCCTATCCTTTCTAGCTCAAAAAAAGCGGCGGAGCCGCTTTTTTTGAAGTATTTTAGAAGAATCTCTCGACCAGCTCGCGGCTGTACTCGGCGGTCTCGTCCATGTCGCCGAAGCTCATGACCTCGCCGGCGTAGAACGTGTCGTACTTGCCTTGCATCGCCTCGACCTTGTCGTACCAGCCCGCGGCGTAGTCCTCGGAGAAGACATGGGGGAAGTAGTACACGGACCACTCGTTGACGACGTTGGACGCGGGGTTCTTCATCGTCTTGAGGTCGTCGAGCACCATCTTCTTGCAGTCCTCGTACGGGACTTCCTTCATATCCTTGTGCTTACGCAGCGAGTAGGTGGTGATGACCTGGTTGACCTCGTCCTTCCAGCGGCGATAATAGACCATCAGGTGGCCCAGGCGCTCCTTGACCATGTTGTCGAAGACGTAGTAGCTGATCTCGGGGTGGTCCTCGGGCTTGGTCTCGACGGCGAGCACGTCGTAGCGCTCATAGTCGATCTTGGAGAAGAGCTGCTTCTCGTCGTCGCGGACGTCGAAGTACTCGTCCATGCCCTTCTGGCCGTCGGCGCGCTTGTCGGGAATGTGCAGCGGCGCGGTGACGATGATCTTGTCGTACACCTCGGGCTCGGCCTCGCCGGCGATATAGACGCAGACCTTGCCGTCCTTGCGCTCGACCTTCTCGATGGCGACGCCGAGGCGCGCGGGGTTCTTCAGGTGGTCGTTGAGCTGCTCCCAGATCCACTGGGTGCCTTCCTTCCAGGTCCAGAGGTTGACCTTGACGAAGTTCATCGTGGTCTGGAAGTCGAGGTACTTGACGACGTAGCCCGCGGGGATCTCGTCGAAGTAGCCGTAGCCGAAGGAGGTGTACGGCCCGATCCAAATGTCCTGTACCAGCTCGACGCCGTTCTTCTTGCAGAACTCGCTGAACGGGAGGGCAAGGTCCTTCAGGTTGGGGTTGACGCCGCTGACCGGCTCGCGCTCGGGCGTGACGGCGAAGCCGTCGTAACGGCCCTCGGCGACGCCGCGGTGGCCGTTGATGTCATAGCCCTTGTACTTGGTTTCGAGCAGCTCGCCGAAGACCTTGAGCTGCTTCTTCATCTTGAGCAGGCGGGGGATCTTGAGGATATTCTTCTTGGGCTCGAACGGCTCGATGACCTTGCCCTGCGCGTTCTTGTAGTTGCGGTTCAGCTTGGGACCGTCGTGCGTGATGCCGCAGAACTCCTCGACGTCATGTACCGCATAGTAGCTGGGCACGCCCATGATGGCGCCCATCTCATAACGGCGGCCGTTATAGGTCGGGGACCAGCACTTGCCGCCGACGCGGTCGTTGCGCTCAAGAATGGTGTAGTTTGTATAGCCCTTCTTCTCGAGATACATGCCCGCGCTCAGGCCCGCAGGACCGCCGCCGATGATGCAGATCTTTACGTTCTTGTCCATGATTGCTTTTCCTCCAATTCAATTGTTTGCGAGCTGCCTCGCCGAATCACGGGAAGTATTATACAACACCCTGCGCGAAATTGCACGACATTTTCTGCAAAATTGCAAAAAAATCTTTTCATTGTAATAAGTGTATGCTATAATCAACCCGTAAAAATGCGACACGAGGTGGTATCACTTGCGTTTTTCCAGTTTTGCGGAGATGATCGGACACTACGCCGAGCGGACGCCGGACGCGCCCGCGCTGCGCTATGCGAATGAAGGCGTGGCGATGACGATGACCTACGGCGAGCTGCGCGCGGAGATTTTGAAGGAGATCGACCACACGCGAAGCCTCGGCGTCGAGGCCGCCTGCCACGGCTTTCTGCTCGGCGACAGCGTGTCGCCGGCAGAGCTTGTGGGGCTGTTCGCGGCGGTCGAGATGGGCGAGCAGGTCGTCATGCTCGACGCGAACACGCCGGTGCCGATCCTGCGGGGGCTCCTGCCGTATACGGACGTGGACACGATCACCGCCGATAACGAGCTGTCTAAGGAGCTGAAGCCGAACCTCTGTCAGCCGAAGATCAAAAACGGCGCGGGGAAGGTGCTGTTCTTCACCTCCGGCACGACCGAGCGCTCCAAGGCCGTCGTGCTGACGGAAAAGAGCCTGTGTTCGAGCGCCTACAACGGCGGCGCGCTTTTGCCGCTGACGGAGCGGGACACGCTGCTGTGCATGCTGCCGCTGCATCATGTGTTCGGCTTCGTCTGCGGGCTGCTGTGGGGCCTCTCCTGCGGCGCGTGCGTGGCGCTCGGCCGCGGCGCGCGGCACTATCTCGACGACTGCGACTTTTTCAAGCCCACAGCGGTGTCCATCGTGCCGATGCTGCTGGGCTTTCTGCTCAAGCAGAACCTCATCAACGAGGAGATGAAGCTCGTCCTCGTCGGCGCGGGCGACTGCCCGGCGGCGTTGCTGCAAGGCGCGCGTGCGCGCGGGCTCCGCGTCAGCTTCGGCTACGGCCTGACGGAGACCAGCTCCGGCGTGGCGCTCTCGCTCGGCGACGACCCCTATGCGATGACCGTCTGCCCCGACGACGAGATCACCATCGCGCCGGACGGCGAGATTCTTATTAAAGTCCGTTCCTGCATGATGAAGGGCTACTACAAGTGCCCCGAGGACACGAACGCGGTGCTCGCCGGCGGCGTGCTGCACACGGGCGACCTTGGACGCTTTGATGAAAAAGGCAGGCTCCATGTCACGGGGCGCAAGAAGGATATGCTGGTGCTGCCGGACGGCACGAAGCTGTTTCTGCCGGAGGCGGAGGCGGAGCTTGCGCGGCTGCTCGGCGGCGC
>JAFTGG010000222.1 GCA_017458025.1 Oscillospiraceae bacterium
ACGATCAGGGCAAGCTCGGCCACCTCGACCGCGGCAAGCTGAGCTTCGTCATCTGGACGACGACCATCTGGACGCTGCCTGGCAACCTCGCCATCTCCATGCACCCCGACGAGAGCTACGCGGTCGTGCGCAACAAGGCGAACGGCGAGCTGTATATCTTCGCCGAGGCGCTGGTGAACAAGGTCATGAAGGTCGGCGGCGTGGCGGACTATGAGATCGTCGAGACCCACTCCGGCAGCTTCTACGAGAACATGCTCGCGAAGCACCCGTTCCTGGACAAGACCTCGCGTCTGGTGCTCGCCGACTACGTCACGATGGACAGCGGCACGGGCTGCGTCCATACCGCGCCCGGCTTCGGCGCGGAGGACTACGAGACCTGCAAGCGCTACGGCATGGACATGATCGTCCCCGTGGACGACCGCGGCCGCCACACCGATTACGCGGGCAAGTACGCCGGCATGACCACCGACGAGTCCAACCCCGTCATTCTGGCGGACATGAAGGAATCCGGCGCGCTGTTCGCGTCGGAGGACATCGTCCACAGCTACCCGCACTGCTGGCGCTGCAAGGGACCCATCATCTTCCGCGCGACCCCGCAGTGGTTCTGCTCGGTGGAGGCGTTTAAGGACGACGCCTGCGCCGCCGCGGACAACGTGCGCTGGGTGCCGGATTGGGGCATCGACCGTATGAAGTCCATGATCCGCGAGCGCAGCGACTGGTGCATCTCGCGCCAGCGCAAGTGGGGCCTGCCGATCCCCGTCGTGTACTGCCCCGACTGCGGCAAGCCCATCTGCACCGAGGAGAGCATCGAGGCGATCTCGAAGCTGTTCGGCGCCGAGGGCTCCAACGCGTGGTTCGAGAAGGACGCCGCCGAGATCCTGCCCGCGGGCTTTACCTGCCCCGAGTGCGGCGGCAAAGGCCCGTTCACCAAGGAGGAGGATACGCTCGACGGCTGGTTCGACTCCGGCTCGTCGCACTTCGCGTCCATGCAGCGCGACCAGGGCTTCTGGCCCGCCACGATGTACCTGGAGGGCCTCGACCAATACCGCGGCTGGTTCCAATCGTCGCTGCTGACCGCCGTCGGCGCGCTCGGCAAGGGCGCTCCGTTCAAGGAATGCGTCACCCACGGCTGGACGGTCGACGAGCAGGGCAAGGCGATGCACAAATCCGCCGGCAACGGCGTCGACCCCGCCGACGTCTTCAAGCGCTACGGCGCGGACATGATCCGCCTCTGGGCGGCGAGCGCCGACTACCACGCCGACGTCCGCTGCGGCGAGAACATCTTCAAGCAGCTCTCGCAGAACTATCTCAAGTTCCGCAACACCTGCAAATTCATGCTCGATAATCTCGTGGACTTCGACCCGAAGACGCAGCTTGTCGCAGCCGCCGACATGCCGGAGCTCGACCGCTGGCTGCTCACGAAGCTGGGCGAGCTGATGGAGCGCGTCGAGCAGGCGTATAAGGACTACGAGTTCCACATCATCACCCACGCGGTCAACGATTTCTGCGTCGGCGTGCTGTCCACGTTCTACCTCGACATCGTCAAGGACCGTCTCTACTGCGACGGCGCGGACAGCGTCTCCCGCCGCAGCGCGCAGACGACGCTGTACCTGACGCTCGACACGCTGACGAAGCTGTTCGCGCCGATCCTGTGCTTCACCTGCGACGAGATCTGGCTGGCGATGCCGCACCGCGACGGCGACGACAAGCGCAACGTGCTCTTTAACGAGATGAACAAGCCGTTCGCCGACTACGCGCTGCCGAACACCGCGGAAGCGACGCTCTGCTGGAGCAGCCTGCAAATGCTGCGCGACGGCGTGAACGGCGCGCTGGAGGCCGCCCGCGCGGAGAAGAAGATCGGCAAGAGCCTCGAAGCGCACGTCACGCTGGCCTACAACGACGAGGCGCCCACGCAGAATGTGTTCCGCTATGTGACGGAGCATCTCGCGGAGCTGCCCGACCTGTTCATCGTCTCGGGCGTGGACGTGTCGCTGGAGAGCGAGCTGTACGCGCGGGGCGCGGACACCGCCGTCAACGGCTGGCGCGTCATCGTCGGCGAGGCCAAGGGCACGAAGTGCCCGCGCTGCTGGAAGTTCTCGGCGTCGTCCGACGCGGAGGGGCTTTGTCCGCGGTGCGCGGAGGTCGTCGCCAAGCTGCCCGACCTCGCGTAATCATCAAATGAATAGCGGGGTGTCTGCTAACCCCCGTCATCAAAACAGGAAGGAAACCCTGCCATTATGCACATTTCCACCAGATACCTCACCCGCGCCGGCATCATCGCGGCGCTCTACGTCGTGCTTACCTACCTCGCGGGGCTGATGAACCTCGCCTACGGGCCGGTGCAGTTCCGCTTCTCCGAGGCGTTGACCGTGCTGCCGTTCCTGTTTCCCGAGGCGATCCCCGGATTGTTCGTCGGCTGCGTCGTCTCGAACATCTTAAGCCCCTACGGCGCGCTCGACCTCGTGGTCGGCTCGGCGGCGACGCTGCTCGCCGCGATCTGGACGAACCGATGCCGCAGCCTCGCTTTCGCGCCCATGCCTCCGGTCATCGCCAACGCGGCGCTCGTCGGCGGGATGATCGCGTGGTGCGAGGCAGGCTTTGGCGCGGGCTTCTGGGCGGCGTTCGCCTATAACGCGCTGACCATCGGCCTCGGCGAGCTGGCCGTGTGCTATGCGCTCGGCCTGCCGCTGCTGAGGATCTTAGGGAGGCGCGTTGTGCCGGAGCGTGTTTCGCGCGCCCACGCCAAATACGAT
>JAFTGG010000223.1 GCA_017458025.1 Oscillospiraceae bacterium
CGTTAACACGCGCTCCGGCAGCCCAAGCGCGGGCGGCGCGTCCGTGATCGGCTCGCGCGGAGGGATCGCGCGCAGCGCGGCAAGCAGGGCGTCGCACGCGGCGGGCGCCGTCGACGTAGTTAACATAAATACAATATAGTCGGGGTCGGCGAACTCGCAGTAGATATTTTGCCGCTCCAGCAACGCGGCGAGCTCCATGCCGGTATAGCCGCGCGGCTTAGGGAAAAGCGTGATTTTCAGCGGTTCGTCGCCCACGAGCGCCCAGCCGTCCGCGGCGAGCGAGGAGCGCAGAGCGGCAATTCGCACGGAAGTAGACATAATCAAGTCGACATAATCATTATCCAAAACGGCGTTCGCCGCGTCGAGCGACTGCAGGATCAGGTACGACGGGCTGGTGCTGGCGAACAGCTCCATCGCGCGGTTCGCGGCACCGAGGAGCATTGGCGGCGCGGACTTGGAGAGGTGCAGGTACGCGCCGCCGGTCAGCGCGCTCAGCGTCTTGTGCGCGCTGTCGCAGCAGAGGTCCGCGCCGAGGTCGAGCGGGTGCCGAGGAGTTGACATAAAATGCAGATATGCGCCGTGCGCGTTGTCCGCGAGCAGCAGCGCGCCGTGCCGGTGACATACCGCCGCCAGCGCGGCAATGTCCGCGGTGCCGCCGAGGTAGTCGGGCGAGGTTATGTAAACTGCATCCGGCTTCTCCGGCATCGACTCATGGCGATGCTCCAGCGCTTCCGCCGTGATGGCGCAGGAAGCGACGCCGTAACCGTGCGTCCCGGAGAACAGCCATTCCACGTCGATATCCAGCAGCGCGACGGCGGAGAGGAAAGTCTTGTGCGCGTTGCGTCCCGCGAGCACGAGCGGCCTGCGCCCGTTCGCCTTCGCCCAAAGCTGCGCGAGGTAGAGCATCGCGCGGATACAGAGCGACGAGCCCTCCGTGGAGTAGACCGTCTTCGCGCTGCCGAAGAGCGCGGCGGCGTTCGCCTCGCTCTCCGCGATGATCCCCTCCGGCGCGTACAGCACGTCCGCGCCGGGGATCTCCGTGATGTCCAGCGTCTCGACGCCGAGCGGTCCGACGCCCTTGTGCCCGGGCATGTGGAGCCGCGCCGGATCTTTCGCCGCGTAGCCGCGGACAAATTCGCAGATCGGCGTATTCATGGCGCTAACCTAATTGCCGCGCGATCGCCATCATGATCGCGCATTCCATGCGCTTTTTGAACAGCGCGCAGCCGGTCTCATATACGCCGGTGACGCTGCCGGCGGCGTGGAACGCGTTCGCCGCGCAGCCGCCGGAGCAATAGAGCCGCGCCCAGCAGTCGCGGCACTCGGGCTTGGCGTAGACGTTGCACGCGGCGAACTCCGCCTGCGCGTCGGGGTTGGTGACGCCGTTCCAGACGTCGCCGAGCTTGAATTTTTCCTCGCCGACGAATTGGTGGCAGGGATAGAGGTCGCCCCACGGCGTGACCGCCATGTATTCGGTGCCGGAGCCGCAGCCGGAGATGCGCTTGTAGATGCACGGCCCGCCCGTGAGGTCGATCATGTAGTGGTAGAACGTAAAGGGCCTTCCCTCGCGCTCCCGCTCCAGCATCAGCTTCGCCAGCTCCTCATACTGCCGCATGACGACAGGCAGGTCGTCCTCGGTCAGCGCGTTGGGATCGTCCGGCGCGGCGACCACCGGCTCCATGCTCAGCTCCGTGAAGCCGAGGTCGAGCATGGTTTGGATATCCTTCAAAAAGTCGGGGTTCGCGTGGGTGAACGTGCCGCGCATGTAGTAGTTCCTGCCGCCGCGCGCCTCGACCAGCTTCCGAAACTTCGGCACGACGCGCTCCCAACTGCCGTTGCCTGCGTAGTCGACGCGCCAGCGGTCGTGGACCTCCTTGCGACCGTCAAGGCTCAGCACGACGTTGTGCATCTCGCGGTTCGCGAAGTCGATGACGTCGTCGTCAATGAGCATGCCGTTGGTCGTGAGCGTAAAGCGGAAGCGCTTGTTCGTTTCCCTTTCGCGCTCGCGGGCGTAGCGCACCAGCTCCTTGACGACCACCCAATTCATCAGCGGCTCGCCGCCGAAGAAGTCGACCTCGAGGTTGCGGCGCGTGCCGCTGTGCTCGATGAGGAAGTCGAGCGCCCGCTTGCCGACGTCCGGCGACATGACGGCGCGGTCGCCGTGGTATTTGCCCTGGCTCGCAAAGCAGTAGGCGCAGTTGAGGTTGCAGGTGTGCGCCACGTGCAGGCACAGCGCCTTGACCACGCCCGCGCTCTTTTCCTTGAGCGCGCCCGCCATCGGCGCGAAGGCGTCCGGCGCGAACAGCTTGCCCGCGTCCCTGAGCGCCGCGAGCTGGCCGTAGATTTCGCCGAGCTCGTCCTCGGGCGCGTCGGGGTATTTTTCGTGTGCAGCGGCGATCACGGCGTCGCGGGTGCTGTTCTCAAACAGCCCGACCATGTCGTAGGTCAATTCGTCGACGGCGTGAATAGAGCCGGAGCAGACGTCGAGCACGATGTTGAAGCCGTTTAGTTTATATTGATGTATCATAAAAGGACCTCCATATCGCGAGCAGAGCCTGGGATATCAGCCGTATTTTGCGGTTGCCGCGTAGGCGGCGAGCAAAAAAATGGCGATTCCATTTTTGTTGTGCGCGGCACAACAAAAAAGCCGCCTGACCGGCGGCATTTTTGCGTGTTCGTTTAGCGGTTCTCGTTCTCGCACTGCTGGTTGGCGATGCCGCAGCTGGTCTTGCAGGCGCTCTGGCAGGAGGTCTGGCACTCGCCGCAGCCGCCGTTTCTGGCGCTCGCGCACAGGTCGCGCGTTTCGAGGGTCACAATGTGCTTCATTTCCATGATCTTGTCCTCCAAAACATTGTTGGTAACTTTATACCATGATTTCGCGGGCAAGTCAAGACTTCGGACACTTTTTTCTGACCGTTCCGGCGCTGCGGCGGCGCGGGAGCGCATGTTTTTATCATGGACACGCCAAAACGCATAGGCTGAGTCGAGGTGTTTTCCATGAAAGAATCTGTGCATATTTTCCTCGGCGCGAACAGCGGCGAGGGGTTTTACTCGCTGTACGGCCAGCTGCTCAACGCACGGCTCGACGATCTGCTCATCATCAAGGGCGGCCCCGGCTGCGGGAAGTCCTCCTTTATGCGCGCGGTGGCGAAGGAACTCGCCACGGCGAGAGAAGAACCGATTTATGTCAACTGCTCAGGCGATCCGGACTCGCTTGACGGCGTGCTGTTTACAAAGCTGAAAGCCGGTATTGTCGACGGGACGTCGCCGCATGTGAGTGAAACAGAAGTACACTTTTTGCGAACAATGTCGATTTTATGCGGGTTTGCGGGATGCGAAAAAGTATGTGGGCTCAAAAGGTCGTTGACGGTACAAGCACCTGCGCGTGAAACGAAAGTACACTTTTAGGGGACAAGCATTCAAATCGAGACGTAACTGCTCAAAAATCTCAGTTTACATATTATTTTGAAAATGCATTATGTAAATTATTTATAAGCATGAAGTACTATTGAAAATGAGTAAGAGTTTCATGTTGAACAAGAAAAGTATTGTTGTTGTATGCCGACTAGAGTACAATTTGTACTTAGGTTGGTATATGGTTACCGTTCAATAGCAAGAAAGGGGAACAATATGGGATATTTTGATACAGAAC
>JAFTGG010000224.1 GCA_017458025.1 Oscillospiraceae bacterium
CGTGCGTGTGGGCCTTCGCGGCAATCGCCGCGTTTACGGGCGCGAAGATCGCGTCGTGGCGCGCGGCAGATCCGCTCGCGCCTACGGCATTCGCCACAGCGGCGTTTTGGGCGCTGGTCGTACTGCTGGGATTTTTGACGAACGACACGCTTGAGCCCGCCCGCGTGGCCTCGCTGGCGCTTTCCAGCCTGCTTGGCGGAGCGCTCGCGTATATGTTGCGCGGGGGAGGCAAGAAGCGCGGCGGACACAAGCGCCGTTCCCGAAAGTGAACATAATACAATACGCGTGTCGGCGGCCCGTTTGACAGCCTGCACAGAAAAATGGCTTTTTTGCAATTTGCACAAAATTGTGCGGACGCGGCGGGAGAGGGGAGCGGTCTATCGCTCCATAGGACGTTCCGGCAGGGATTTCCAAATGTGGTGAGTCGAAATCCGGCGGATACCACATCTTGTTTTTGTCAATCGGCGCGCATGTTTTAGTTGATGATGTTTACATAACGCGATTTACATAACATTTTAGCATAATAAACAAAATTGGAGAAAATCGGCAATTTCGCTTGCGAAACATCGGCAAAAGTCCTATTATTGTTGAGAACGGTTTTTGCGCTTTTTCGCACGGCGGCTTGCCCGTAGAGTTCATTGTGAGGTGAAACGGGACATGACCGATCCGGCAAGGGCGCGGAAGCTGCGCTATGTGACGGTGGATATCTTACCGCTGCGCTCGCTGCTGCTGGCGCTTTTTTTATTGTTCGGCATTTTTGCGGGCTATGTCTTTTCCGGACGCTGCTCCGGCGAGACGGCGGACGAGCTGCGCCGCTATTTCGAGGGCTACCTCGCCCTGACGGCGGCGCGGGCGCCGACGGCGGAAGCCGCCGCGCAGACGCTGGTCTGCTTTTTGCGCGCGCCGGCGCTTGCGTTCCTGCTTGGCTTCGCGTCCATCGGCGTCGTGGGGCTGCCGCTGCTGTTCGCGGCGCAGGGCTTTCTCCTGTCGTTCTCGCTGTTTTCGTTTGCGGGCGCGGTGGGGCGCGAGGGCTTTCTGCTGCTGCCCGCCCTGTTCGCGATCCGGCTGCTGTTCGTTTTGCCGTGTACGTTTCTGCTGGGGACGGCGGCGCTGGACAAGGCGCGCGCGCTCGCGGCGCTGTCGCTCGGCGGCGGGAAACGGGCGCGTCCGCTGGCGTACGGCACGGCGTATTGGTACCGCTTTGCCGCGTGTTGTGTGTGTTTGTTGATCGGCTCCGCGTTGGAGCTTTGGCTCGTGCCGCTGCTGCTGGCGCGATGGCTGTCTTAGGGCAATACCGCACAATTCATGACACGCATCTTGCTTGCATAAATGTTCGTCATATATCCCAAAATTCCTTTGACCATGCGTCGGCATGACCTGCGGAATTGTGCGCCATCTGCCGGAATTTCCGGCTGCGCATCGGAATGATGCTGTATTACCTTAGAAACAGAGAGGGGGAATGTTCTTCTTGGACGAGCTGCTCAAAAGCTATCAGTCGTATCTCGCGGACGTAAAGCACGCTTCGCAGAATACGCTCAGCTCCTACATGCGCGATTTGAACCAATTCGCGGCATGGCTGGAGGAGCATCACCCGATGGACCTGCGCAAGGTCAAGCAGGCGACGGTCACGGAATACGTCGAGTGGATGACCGGCAAGGGCAAGTCCGCGGCGACCGTCACGCGCTCGATCGCGTCGATCAAGTCGTTCTATCTGTACTTACAGGGGCAAGGCGAGGTCAAAGCGAATCCCGCCAAGGGCGTCGCGACGCAGAAGGTCGAGCGCAAGTTCCCCGAGATACTGACCTCCCGCGAGGTCGAGCTGTTCCTCGAACAGCCGCAATGCGTCGACGCCAAGGGCTATCGCGACCACGCGATGCTCGAATTGCTGTACGCCACCGGTATCCGCGTGTCGGAGCTCATCTCGCTCGACGAGAAGGACGTGAGCCTCAGCGCCGGCTTTATCCGCTGCGAGAGCAAGGGCAAGGAGCGCATTATTCCGCTGTATCCCGCCGCTGTCAAGGCGATGTCGGACTACATGAAGGACGTCCGCCCGCAGTTGATCGCCGATCCTGAGGAGACGGCGCTGTTCGTCAATATGAACGGCGAGCGCATGAGCCGCCAGGGCTTCTGGAAGATCGTCAAGCACTATCAGGAGATGGCGCAGATCAACAAGGAGATCACGCCGCACACGCTGCGCCACTCGTTCGCGGTGCATCTGCTGGAGAACGGCGCGGATCTCCGCTCGATTCAGGAGATGCTGGGCCACGCGGACATCTCGTCCACGCAGATCTACACCCACGTCGTGAAAAAGCAATTGAAGGACGTCTATCAACGGGCGCACCCGAGAGCATAAAAAGACCGTTTCCCGCGAGCGGGGAAGCGGTCTTTTTGTAGATACTATTCTGCAATTAAAATGAGACATTTCAATTGCAGCCGCTGTTCACTTTTTGCGGACAGGGAAGTACACCTCGGTTTCCCAGTCCTCCACCGCGCAACCGCTCCAGATCGCCTTGGTGTAGATCTCGTAGGGCGCGCCGTCCCAGACATAGCCGTTTTCCTCGATCCAGGACACCAGCGCAGCGTAGGCCTCGGACAGCGTGCTGTAGGAGCCGCGATGCAGCGTCGCGGCGCACAGGCGTGGCTTCATGACCTCCGTATCCTTTTCTTCCTTCACGCCGATGAACAGTTCGATGTCCGAGGAGTCGCGGTCGAACTCCTTGTCGTGGTAAATCGCGCCGGTCACGCCGGTGGGGGTGAAGTGTTCCTGCGCGCTGCGCTCGAACAGCTTGCTAAAATAGCGCCCGAAGTCGTCCACGCTCATGCGCTGCCGGTAGGTGAGCACCGTCCGCCGCTCCGTCTCCGCCAGCCTGATGTCGTATTTGTTTGCCGTTTTCATGAAATCACCGGTCCCTTCTAAATTTTGCAGGTACAGCGTCAGATCGCGGATCGTCATCCCGATCTCCTGCTGCCTCGCCGTGAGTATGACGCGCTGCCGCAGCAGCGCTTCGCGCAGGGCGCCCTTGTTTTCCGCGCGCGTGAGAATATGGATATCCTCCAGCGAGAAGCCGTAGCGCTTCAGCTTCTGGATCAGCAGCATTCGTTCCAACTGCGAGCGGTCATAGTAGCGGTAGCCCGTGAAGCGGTCGACTTCGGCGGGCTTGAGCAGACCGATCCGGTCGTAATGCCGGAGCGTTTTGACGCTGACCTGACAGATTCTGGAGAACTCTCCGATTTGATACATTTGTTGTGCCTCCCGCGCCGCTTGATTCGAATCTATGCCAATGATAGACCCTGCCCCAAGGGGAAAGTCAAGCGCTATTTTCAAAGAACAGATGTTCTTGCTTTTTGTCAGGGGATTTGGTACAATTAAAATGAATTATTGTGGGAGGTGATCGGCTTTGCGGATTCTGGGCATTGATCCGGGCATCGCAATCGTCGGCTTCGGGCTGATCGAGGCGAACGGCGGACAGGCGCAGATGCTCAGCTACGGCGCCGTCACCACCGAGGCGGGTCTGCCGCTGGCGACGCGGCTCTACCAGATCGGGAACGATATGGAGGAGCTGATCGCGCAGTGCAAGCCCGACGTCATCTCTATCGAGGAGCTGTTTTTTAACAACAACATCACCACCGGCATCGCCGTCGCGCACGGGCGCGGCGTGATTCTTTACAGCGCCGAGAAGTGCGGGATCCCGCTCTATGAATACACGCCGTCTCAGGTCAAGCAGGCGGTGGTCGGCTATGGCAAGGCGGAGAAGAAGCAGGTCATGGACATGGTAAAGCGGCTCTTGAAGCTCAGAGCCGTGCCTAAGCCGGACGACGCCGCCGACGCGCTTGCCCTCGCGCTTTGTCACGCGCGCAGCGCGACGTCGCTGCTGGCACGGGCGAATCTGGCGGCAAAGCAAACGATTTAGCGTATACGCGCAGAGGAGACACCTTTTATGTTTTATTATCTGGACGGAACCGTCGCGCACATCGAGCCCTATCTCGCGGTCATCGACTGCGGCGGCGTGGGCTATGCGTGCCGTACGACGAACACGACGCTCGGACAGCTGCAAAAGGGCCGGCGCGGACGGCTCTATACCTATCTGAACGTCGGCGAGGACGTGTTCGACCTCTACGGCTTTGCTTCGCAGGGGGAGCTGGGCAGCTTCAAGCAGCTTTTGAGCGTCTCCGGCGTGGGTCCGAAGGCGGCGCTCGCGATCCTGTCGTCCACGACGCCGGAAGGGCTCGCGATGGCGGTCATCACCGGCGACGAGAAGTCGCTGACCGCGGCGCAGGGCGTCGGCAAGAAGATCGCGCAGCGCATCATTCTCGAACTCAAGGACAAGCTCGCCAAGGAGCAGCAGTCCGGCGGCTTCGCGCCCGTTGCGGCGTCGGCCGCCGTGGGCGGCGGCAAGTCGGTCGAGGCGGCGCAGGCGCTGGCGGTGCTCGGCTACTCGCAAAACGACGTCGCCGTGGCGATGAAGGGCATCGACGTCGAGGCGCTGCCGCTTGAGGAGATCGTGCGGCAGGCGCTCAAACGCATGGTGAAGTAGCGTGAAGAATCACCCCGTTTTACCGAGAACGCCATTTCGCTCGCCGCTTGTGCGGCACTGCGACGCGGGCGTTGCCCGCTCTGCATGGCTCGTGTTGCCAAATCATGGCTTCGGGCACTCGCGCACGCGAAATATGGCGAGCATCTCCTCTGAGGAGGAGACGCTATGACCTACCGTATTCAGGACGACGCGACGGTGTTGGCCCTGTTCCTTGTTTTTTTGCTGCTCGCCGTCGCGGCGCTGATCGTCGCGTGGGGAAAAGGCAGGCAGTGGGGCGACCTATCGAGCCGGCGGCACTACGGCGAGGCGCTGACCGAGGACGAGCAAAAGGCGCTCGGCCGTTCGCGCCGGAACTTCTTCCTTTGGGCGGGCGTGTCGCTCGCGATGGCGGCGCTCTCGTTCTACGCGCTGCAATAACGTAAGGAGAACTTGCATGGGCATTGACTACGGCAACGACATCTACGAAGAACCCATCGTGGCGAAGACGTTCCTGCAGGAAGACACGCAGGAGGGATCGCTGCGCCCCAAGACGCTCAAGGAGTACATCGGGCAGGAGAAGGCGAAGGGCAACCTCGCCGTGTTCATCGAGGCGGCGAAAAAGCGCGAGGAATCGCTCGACCACGTTCTGCTGCACGGGCCGCCGGGCCTCGGCAAAACGACGCTCGCGGGCATCATCGCGCAGGAGATGGGCGTCAATATCCGCATCACCTCGGGACCCGCCATCGAAAAGGCGGGCGACCTCGCGGCGCTGCTGACGAATTTGAACGAAAACGATATCCTGTTCGTCGACGAGATCCACCGGCTCAACCGCTCGGTGGAGGAGATCCTGTACCCCGCGATGGAGGACTATGCCATCGACATTATTCTCGGCAAGGGGCCGAGCGCGAACTCGATCCGCCTCGACCTGCCGCGCTTCACGCTCATCGGCGCGACGACCCGCGCGGGCCAGCTCTCTGCGCCGCTGCGCGACCGCTTCGGCGTGACGCTGCGGCTTGAGCTGTACACGCCGGAGGAGCTGTGCAGGATCGTGACGCGCTCCGCCGGTATCCTCGACGTCGAGATCGAGCCGGAGGGCGCGATGGAGGTCGCGCGCCGTTCGCGCGGCACGCCGCGTATCGCGAACCGCATGCTCCGGCGCGTGCGCGACTTTGCCGAGGTCAAGGCGGACGGCGTCATCACCCGCGCCGTCGCGGACGAAGCGCTCAAAGCGCTTGAGATCGACTATCTCGGCCTCGATCCCATTGACCGCCGCATGCTCGGCGCGATCATCGAGAACTACGGCGGCGGCCCCGTGGGGCTTGAAACGCTCGCCGCGACGATCGGGGAGGAGGCGGTCACGCTCGAGGACGTGTACGAGCCGTATCTGATGCAGCTCGGCTTTTTGACGCGCACGCCGCGCGGCCGCTGCGTGACCAGAAAGGCGTACGAGCACCTCGGATTGTCCGTTCCGACGGGCATGGCGGACGGCAGCGAACAGCTCCGACTCTAGGGCGGCGCCGCACAATCCGGCGCGCGCGTCTTGCTTGCGCAAATGTCCGCCATATCTCCCAAAATTATTTGACCACGCGTCCACATGGCCTGCGGAATTTGTACCGCCCGTCAAAATTTCCGGCGGCGCAGTCTGCGCGCGAATGATGCGGCATTGTGTTGGACAAAATTTTAACCAGTGTCATAAATTGACAGAAATTTTTAACTTTATTTTCGCAAATGCTTGACAAACGAAAAATCATACGGGTATAATGCGATATGGTACAAAAGTATGAAGCGATGCGCTCCTCTTATGACGCGTATACGGACGAACAGCTCTGTTTTCGCGCGGCAAAAGGGGATATGGACGCCGAAGCCGCGCTGGTGACGCGTTATTACGCGTTGGTCCGCGCCTGTGCCCGCCCGCTGTTTCTCGCCGGCGGCGATGGGGAGGACCTGATTCAGGAGGGCATGTTCGGCTTGATCCGTGCCATTCGGGAATACCGGAAGGACGGGACCGCGACGTTCCGGACGTTCGCGGAGGTTTGCATTCGTAACCGGCTCTATTCCGCATTGCGCGCCGCGGCGCGAAACAAGCACGCGCCGCTCAATCAATCCGTTTCTTTGGATCACCCTTTCTTTGACAGCGACTCTTACACCACCGGTGCTTTCGATATGTCTCAAACCGATCCCGAGCTGCTCATTGCGGACCGGGACTATGTGCAGAGCGTGCTTGAAAGCACATCGAAGCAGTTGTCCGAGTTTGAGGCCAGGATCTTAGGGTATTATTTGGACGGCCTGACTTGTCAGGAGATCGCGGAGATCGTCGGCAAGTCGCCCAAATCGGTGGACAACGCCGTGCAGCGCGTTCGGCGCAAGACCGCGCGGCAGCTTCATTCCGGCGATATCAGCAAACGCTGAGCGCATATATTTTTTCTTATTCAAAGAGAGGGTAAAAACATGTACGAAGACAAGACTTTAGTCTGCAAAGAATGCGGCAACGAGTTCGTATTCACCGCCGGCGAGCAGGAGTTCTATGCGGAGCGCGGCTTCCAGAACGAGCCGCAGCGCTGCAAGGCCTGCCGTGACGCGCGCAAGAACGCCGCTCGCGGTCCCCGTGAGTATTTCACGGCTGTTTGCGCCAACTGCGGCGGCGAGGCCCGCGTTCCGTTTGAGCCGAAGACCGACCGTCCGGTGTACTGCAGCGACTGCTTTGCGAAGATGCGCGCCGAGCAGCAGTAATGTGTTCATAAAAAGGAGCCTGCATGGCAGGCTTCTTTTTATATGCCGCGTTCCATGAGGAGATGGCATATATTCATTTTTCATAGCGTATCGTTATATCGAAAATCGGCTGGCAACTCCCACGCGGGAGCTGCCGGCCGATTCGCGCTAAAAAGCGATGAGGGCCGTCGCTTTAAAAATCTCGGCTGCAGCGTGTTGGAGCCTTGGGACGAGCGGCTTGCCGGGCATATCCGGCGTCCGGACGTCAATATGTCCCGCGACAGGCAGGCGCGGAAAACGGCGCGCGCCGTTTGATTTTTTTCATACCATTATCGGATAAAAAGCTTACACTTTTTATCCGATAGACGCCGCCGGCGGTATACAGTTGCTGACGCAACTGACGTCTCATACGAAATGCAACGCGCCTTGCGGCGCTATATAAAGATACTATAAATGAAATTTTTTATATGAGTTCTGTATCAAATGCATAATGGGTATTGAAAAAATGCGAAAGATGGGGTAAACTATCCCACGCAGTTAGATTGGAGGTAATTGAATTATGATCGAGATCACAAAAGACACCGTCATCGGTGATATTTTAGACATCGCGCCGCAGACGGCGCCCATCTTCTTCTACATCGGCATGCATTGCCTGGGCTGTCCCTCCAGCCGCGGCGAGACGGTCGAGGAGGCGTGCATGGTGCACGGCATTGATCCGGAGAAGCTGCTCGAAATCGTCAACGAGGAGGCCAACCGCGAGTTTGACGAAGACGAGGCGGC
>JAFTGG010000225.1 GCA_017458025.1 Oscillospiraceae bacterium
GGCAGCCGCGAAATATGGCTGATAGAAAGCGCCATTTTCAATGTCGCTTTCTATGGCAATACCGCACAATTCCTGACACGCAGCTTGCCTGCATCAATGCCCGTCATACGTCCCAAAATTCCTTGACCGTGCGCCGGCATGACCTGCGGAATTTTGCGCCATCTGCCGGAATGACGCGGTATTGTCCTATGGCTTCTCTCTTTCCCCAATATACCGCATTAGACGGTAGAAAATCAACGGATACTTTTTAAAATCTCAAAAAGCCGCAAAATTTTACGGTTTTTAAACATTTTTGCCGTAGAAAAACAGATCGCACTTGAGCATGCCGTTGTAGAGCTTGCGCTTTTTGACGGCGGGACGCCCGAAGCAGCGCTCGAACTCCGTGTGGGACGAGAGCACCGCGACGCGCCAGGTGTCGGGCAGCTTGTCCATCGACTTGCCGAACGCGCGGTACAGGTCCTCGGCTTCCCTGCGCTCCATGAGCCGCTCGCCGTAGGGCGGGTTCGTCACGACCCTGCCGTACAGGCCGCCCCAATGGAAGCGCGTCGCGTCCGCGACTTCAAACTTCACCGTGTCGTCGACCTCGGCGAGTTCCGCGTTGTGCCGCGCGATGTCGACGGCTTCGGGGTCGACGTCGCCGCCCCAGATCTCGTAGTCGCCGTGGAACTCCTTGTCCATCGCCTCGTCCGCCGCGTCGAGCCAGATCTTCTTGTCGAGGCTGCCCCACGACTGCGCGGCAAAGCTGCGGTTCAGCCCGGGCGCGCGGTTCTTGGCGATGAGCGCCGCCTCGATGGCGATGGTGCCGGAGCCGCAGAACGGGTCGCAGAACGGGTCGAGCCCGCGGTACTTCGTCAGCAACGTCATGGCGGCGGCGAGCGTCTCGCGCAGCGGCGCGGCGACGCCCACGGCGCGGTAGCCGCGCTTGTAGAGCCCTTCGCCGGAGGTGTCCAGCCCGAGCGTGACCTCGTCTTTCATGATGGAAAACCGTATCTGGCGCCGTTTGCCGGTCTCCGGCAGGGTTTCCAGGCCGTATTTCGCGCCGAGACGCTCCGCGGCCGCCTTCTTGACGATGCTCTGGCAGGCGGGTACGCTGTGGAGCGTCGAGTTGATGGAGTAGCCCGTGACGGGAAATTCGTCGTCGCGCCCGATCCAATCCTCCCACGCGACCGCCTTGACGCCCTGAAAGAGCGCCTCGAAGTCGGCGGCGCGGAACGTGTTCAGCACGAGCAGCACCCGCGCGCCGCAGCGCAGGTTGATGTTGAGCCGCGCGACATCGGCGTCTGTGCCGCGGCAGAGCACGCGCCCGTTTTCCACGCGCACGTCGCTGAGCCCGAGCCGTTTTACTTCATCGCCCACGAGCTTTTCGAGCCCCAGCAGGCAGGGTATGGCAAAATCCAGCATGATGTTCTCCTGTTTTTGAAGCTTCACCCAGTATAGCGAAAAATCGGAAGGATTGCTATAGTATTTTCGCGCAAATCATGGTAAAATAACTGCAAAGCAGTTGTTTTACGCTTGATCGCTATTTTTTCGCCGCTCCCGCGGCAACCGGAAAATATAGCCGAATTTGGCGGAAAAACCTTGTTTTCCCGCCAAATAGGCCCGATGTAAACTTCAAGTTGCGCGAAAAATGTTGAAAAATCCCGCGGCGCAACTTTAAGTTGGTGGAAAAATCGGGCGCGATACGCTAGTCTGACCTCAGAGAAGAGAAACGGAGGAAATGCAATGGCCTTTGGCGATAGGCTGCAGGAGGTGCGCAAACGCGGCGGTCTGACGCAGGAGGAATTTGCCGAGCAGCTACAGGTGTCGCGGCAGGCGGTGAGCAAGTGGGAGAGCGGACGGGGCTACCCGGAAATGGAAAAACTCCTCTACATTTGTAACCGCTGGGACACGACGATGGACGAGCTGTTCGCGGACGAGCTTCCGCGGCGGGACGCGCCGCCCAGAGCGGAGGAGCCGCCGATGCCGGCGGCCTCGCTCAAGAGCGCGCTTGCAAATTTCTACAACAACCTCTCGCCGTACAACAAGCTGATCGGCGGCGTGCTGCTGATCGTCATTGCATTGCTGGGCCCCGCATACTTTTATTTTCTGCGGGTGTTGAAAGGAGGAGCAGATGACGTGATGACGCTGATTTGGATCGGAGCCATCGTGGTCTTCGGCGTCGCCGAGGCCGCGACGGCGGGACTCGTCTCCATCTGGTTCGTGGGAGGCTCGGTCGCGGCGCTGCTGGCGGCGGCGTTCGGCGGGCCGCTGTGGCTGCAGTTTGTCCTGTTTCTCGCGGCGTCCATCGCGCTGCTGGCGGCGACAAGGCCGCTCGCGCGCAAGGCGCACGAGAAGGTCGTGCCCACGAACGCGGACCGCGTGCTGCGCCACAGCGCGCGCGTGACGGAGACGATCGACAACGAGCGCGCCGCCGGCGCGGTCTACATCGACGGTAAGACCTGGACCGCCCGCAGCGAGGACGGAACAGTGCTTGCAAAGGACAATATGGTGGAAGTGGTACGCATGGAGGGCGTGAAGCTCTTCGTCAGGAAAAAGGAGGAATAAATTATGCCGTATCTTGGTTATATCGGACTCGTCATTCTGATCGTTTTGATTTTGGCGCTCATCGTCAGCAACATTCAGGTCGTGCAGCAGTCGCGCGCCTACGTCGTCGAGCGCCTCGGCGCGTACAGCGCGACGTGGGGCGTCGGGCTGCACCTCAAGATCCCGTTCATCGAGCGCGTCGTGAAGAAGGTCTCTCTCAAGGAGCAGGTGGCGGACTTCGATCCGCAGCCGGTCATCACGAAGGACAACGTCACGATGCAGATCGACACGGTCATCTACTTCCAGATCACCGACCCGAAGCTCTACACCTACGGCGTGGAGCACCCGATGAACGCCATCGAGAACCTGACGGCGACGACGCTGCGTAACATCATCGGCGACATGGAGCTCGACCAGAGCCTCACGTCCCGCGACATCATCAACGCGAAGATGCGCTCGATCCTCGACGAGGCGACCGACCCGTGGGGGATCAAGGTCAACCGCGTCGAGCTCAAGAACATCCTGCCGCCGCGCGAGATTCAGAACGCGATGGAGAAGCAGATGAAGGCGGAGCGCGAACGCCGCGAGTCGATCCTGCAGGCGGAGGGCACGAAGCAGAGCCAAATTCTGGTTGCCGAGGGCGAGAAGCAGAGCGCGGTGCTTCGCGCCGAAGCCGAACGCGAGGCCGCGATCCTGCGCGCCGAGGCGGACCGCCAGGCGGCGATCCTCAAGGCGGAGGGCGAGGCCGAGGCGATCCGCAAGGTGCAGCAGGCGCTGGCGGATTCCATCGAGCTGCTGAACAAGGCGAACCCGAACGACCAGGTCGTCAAGATCAAGGCGCTCGAAGCCTACGAGAAGGCCGCCGACGGACAGGCGACAAAGATCATCATTCCCAGCGAGATCCAGAGCCTCGCGGGCCTTGCCGCGAGCTTTAAGGGCCTGCTTGAGGATGAGAAAAAGTAATACTGAACGCACATAAAGAGATTCCGTTGAAGGTATCTTTTTATATGAGCTCGCATGAGGCGTCCGTTGCGTCAGCAATTGTATGCCGCCGGCGGCATTTTTCATACTATTCTGCAATTAGGCCTTGTTTGAAAAATGCCGACATGCCCAAACGGCGGGCCTTTTTCCGCCATACTGCGGCAATTTTTCTTGCAATACACAAAGTATTGCCGCGTCAAATCGGCCTTGTCTGGCGAAAAAATCCCTCGCCATTGGTCGCGTTGCCCATTTTTAAAACAA
>JAFTGG010000226.1 GCA_017458025.1 Oscillospiraceae bacterium
AGACGCGGTCGCGAAGCTGCCACTCGCGGGCGAACAGCAGCGCGGGCTCGACGCCGGTCAGCGTACGCAGGTCCGCCGCCATGCGGTTCGCCTCGCCCTCGTCGGCGCAGAGCACGACGATCGGCCGCTCCGCGGTCATACGCAGGGCGGCGGCGAGCATCGCGCGATGCACGGGCGAGAGTCCGGAGACCGACGCGGGACAGCGCCCCGCCTCGACGGTCTCGGCCAGCTCCCGCAGCTCCGGCAGTCGGGCGACGGCCTGGCATAATGGATTCATTTCAGCCATTGAACTTATTTTGAGCCTCCGTGACGCCTTTTTCAATGACGCATTCCGCGGCGCCCAGCGCGCGGTCGACCGCGGCGTCGATCACCTTGCGTTCGGCGGAACCGAATCCGCCGACGACCCAATCGACCATATCGTATTCCGGATTTGGCGGCGCGCCGACGCCGACCTTGACGCGCGGAAACCGGTCGGTGCCGAGGTGGGCGATGATATTCTTGAGCCCGTTGTGCCCGCCGGCGCTGCCGCCGCCGCGCACGCGGACCTTGCCGAGCGGGAGCGACACGTCGTCCGAGATGACGAGGACGCGCTCCGGCGGCACCTTGTAAAACCGCGCCGCCTCGCCCGCCGCCTCGCCGGAGAGGTTCATATAGGTCTGCGGCTTCATCAGCAGCACTTTCGCGCCGCCGAAGTCGATGATCTCGGTCAGCGCCTTGAAGCGCAGGCGGTTGCATTTGAGGCCGTTCTTCTCGATGAGCCGGTCCGCCGCCATAAAGCCGATGTTGTGGCGGGTGTTCTCATACCTCTGCCCATAGTTGCCGAGACAGACCAATAACCATTCTACTCCGCCGGCGGGTTTTTTACCAAACAGCATAGTTGTTCCTTTTTGCCGTCTTTCAGGCGGCGCGGGATTTTTCGCGGGAGGCGGCGCCTGCTTGAGAGGCGCCTCGCATTCGCAGCACTTGACAAGGCTTGATAAGTATGGTACGGTTTGTTTGCCAAGCAAACTACATAGCACCTAGAGAGCCGTTTTTCTTTGGTAAAAACGCGGCTCTAAAATCAATGTGCTCTCTGGAGTGTTATTGGTTTGCTTGGCGGCTACGGGGTCGCGTTTTTCGTGGCGCGCCCTCGGGCGCGCCATTTTTTATTTTGTGGAGGTAGCCGCATGGAAACGCCAAGGGATATTTGGTTAAAGCTGGACGACGAAAACGTCAAGCTTCACGACGCGTTGGATTTGCTGTATGCCATGAGCGAAGCGGCAAGGAGCGACGAACTCGACCATAGGAAATACGCCAATGCAATGGATTTCGTATGGCAGCACCTATGCGGTATCGAAGAACGCTATGCTCTCCTGAATGAAGCCCTGGGCGCCGCCACACACGAGGCATAACGCCTCGACCGGAGAGCGGCAAGCGGAAATCGAGCGGCGACGCATCGACACGGAGCGCCGGAAACGCCGGTAAATCGTGCCGAAACCGCCAAAAGCGGATTTTCTCTGCGGAAGCTTGAAACCATTTCTCTTTTGGCAAGACAAAAGAGAAACGGTTTCAAGAAACACGTTATTTTTAATAATATAATCAGTTGAACAATTTTGCAATAGAAATTTCCTGATACGTTCTCTCGATCGCCTCGGCGAACAGCGGCGCGACGGTCAGGTACTTGATACGCGCCCGGGCGGCCTCGGGGTGGGCGGGGATCGTATCCAGCAGCGCCAGCTCCTCGATGTTGCTCGCCTCCAGACGCTCGATGGCGGGGCCGGAGAGCACGCCGTGGCTCGCGCAGGCGTAGACCTTCTTCGCGCCGCCGATCTCGGCGATCGCCTTCGCCGCGCCGCAGAGCGAGCCGGCGGTGTCCACCATGTCGTCGAACAAGATGCAGTCCTTGCCCTCCACGTCGCCGATGACGTGCATGACCTCGCTCATGTTCGCCTTGGGGCGGCGCTTATCCACGATGGCGAGGCCCATGTGCAGCTTCTGCGCGAACGCGCGGGAGCGGGAGACCGAACCGACGTCCGGCGAGACGACGACCATCTCCTCCGCCTTTTCGCCGAACTTCTTGGCGTAGTAGTCGACAAAGACGGGGTTGCCGAGGAGGTTATCCACAGGGATATCAAAGAAGCCCTGGATCTGCGCGGCGTGGAGGTCCATCGTCAGCACGCGGTCCGCGCCGGCGGCGGTAATCATGTTCGCCACGAGCTTCGCGCTGATGGGATCGCGGGACTTCGCCTTGCGGTCCTGACGCGCGTAGCCGAAGTACGGGACGACCGCCGTGACGCGGCCCGCGGAGGCGCGGCGGCACGCGTCGATCATGATGAGCAGCTCCATCAGGTTATCGTTGACCGGCTTGCAGGTCGACTGTACGAGAAACACATCGCTGCCGCGTACCGTCTCATAGAGCGAGCAGGAAACCTCGCCGTCCGCAAAGCCCTTGATCTCGTTCTCGCCCAGCTTGATGCCGATGTCCTTGCAGATGTCGGCCGCGAGCTTGGGGTTCGCGTTTCCGGTGAATACCTTGATGTCCTTGCCGTGAGAAATCATGTGGGTAGTCCTCCTATCGTGTGTCTCTATGGTGAAATTACTTCTTTTTTGCCTTCCATTCGCGGTTCTTCGCGGCCCAGCCCTCTTTGTTGGTCTGCCGCTCGCGCGCGACGCCGAGGGCGTCCGCCGGTACGTCGCGCGTGATGGTCGAGCCCGCCGCCGTGTAGCTGCCGTTGCCGAGCGCCACGGGCGCGACGAGGTTGGTGTTGCAGCCGATGAACACGTCGTCGCCGATGGTGCACCGGTACTTCTGGAAGCCGTCGTAGTTGCTCGTCACCGTGCCGCAGCCGAAGTTGACGCGCTCGCCCACGTCGCTGTCGCCGACGTAGGTCAGGTGCGAGATCTTCGTGCCGTTGCCGATGACGCTGTTCTTGACCTCCACGAAATCGCCGACCTTGACGCGGTCGCCGACGACGCTGTTCGGGCGCAGGTACGCGAACGGCCCGACGTTCGTGTGGCTGCCGATGCGGCTCTCCGTCGCCTGCGAGGCGTTGACCTCGGTGTCATGCCCCACGGCGCAGTCGGTCAGCATCGTGTTCGGGCCGATCACGCAGTTCTCGCCGATGACGGTATTCCCGCGCAGGATCGTGCCGGGCAGAAGCGTCGTGCCCGCGCCGATCTCGACCCGCGGGTCGATATAGCAGTTGTTCGTGTCGAGGATCGCCACGCCCGCGTCGAGATGCTTCTGGAGGATCTTTTGGCGGCACATCGGCTGCGCGGCGCGCAGCTCCTCCTCGTCGCCGACGGGCAAAAAGCCCTGCAGGATCTCCGCGCCCTCGGGAAACGCGGCGAACGCGCCGTGCTCCGCGAGCACCTTGCGCACCGCCTCCGCCCTGGCGCTGTATACCGCACCGCCGGAGAAGACGCCCACCGGCAGCACGACGCCATTGAGCACCGTCACGTCGCCGTCCTCGCCGTCCAGCAGCCGCAGCAGCTCCTCCGCGTGCTTCGCGCCGTCGATAAACACGGCCGCCTCGGGCACATAGGGTCTCATCAAGTCGTGCGCGTTTTTGTCGGATACAATAAAAAGCCGCTCGATGCCTTGCTTCGTCAGCTCCGCGCACGTCCACGTCAGGACGGGGCAGAACCAGACGCTTTGCAGCATCAGCGGCGTTCTTTCATTTGTCAAGGCAATATCGTCCGGCATAAACAGAATGGCGCTCCTCTGGCCCATCGGATATCCCCCCTTTTAGATTCTTTTGACATTATAGCAGAGAATGGTCAAAAAATCCACCGTTTTGCATGAAAAAATTCATAAATATTTTGGATAACCCCCTTTCGACGGATAAATTGCAAAATAATGTTTAGTAAACCTGTTTTTATGGTTGATTTTTTTAACTTTATGAGATATAATCTTCGCTACGCTAAGCTGATATCCTGATTTTGCCGCATTTTTCCGCCGCTTGCGCGGCGGCCGGAAATGCATGGCCGGACTTTCGTAAAAAGGAGCCGGATTCCCCTTATGCTCAACATCGTTCTGGTCGAGCCGGAGATCCCGATGAACACGGGCAACATCGCCCGCACCTGCGCCGCGACCGGCGCGCGGCTGCACCTCGTGGAGCCGCTGGGCTTTGACGTCAGCGACAAGGCGGTCAAGCGCGCGGGGCTGGATTATTGGCATCTGGTCGAGGTCGCGGTCTACAAAGGCCTCGACGACCTGTTCGCAAGGCACCCCGAGGCGGCGGACGACTGCTGGCTCGCCACGACCAAGGCGCCGCAGGATTACACCAAGGCGGTGTTCCGCGACAACTGCTGGCTCTTTTTCGGCAAGGAGACCGCGGGCCTGCCCGAGGCCTTCCGCGCGGCGCATTACGACCGCTGTATCCGGCTCCCGATCCGCGCGGAGGCGCGGAGCCTGAACCTCGCCAACTCCGTCGCGGTGCTGACGTTCGAGGCGCTGCGGCAGTTGGGGTTCCCGGGGCTGCTCGGCGCCGGAGAAATGGCAAATTATACGGAAATGCGTTAAAAAGCAGAAGTATTCTACTGTTTATAGCGCCGCAAGGCGCGTTGCATTTCGTATGAGACGCGCCGATGCGCGTAGCGCAGCGGCTGCAATTGAAATGTCTCATTTTAATTGCAGAAATCAGATAGGGACATAACAGAGTTTGAATATACGACAGGAGGAAACCGTATGAACTACAACAAGAAGACCGTCAAGGACGTC
>JAFTGG010000227.1 GCA_017458025.1 Oscillospiraceae bacterium
CCCCACCTACGGATGGCGCCGCCCCATCGCTGGCCCCGCCGCCGGCCGGCCAGGAGCCGCGGCCGCCGCAGGACGGCATGTCCGGCTTCCGCAGCGAAAGACGATAAGAAAAAAGCAGCCATGAGGCTGCTTTTTCATTGCAGAATCGTATCAGACCTCGATCAGCTCGTACTCGCGCTGCCCGAAGCCCAGCTCCGCGGCGTGCTCAATGGTGTGGACGCCGTGACGGGATTCGACGCGCTCGATGAAGTGGTCGCGGCCGGGGTCCTTCGAGGCGTAGATGAGGTCGATGCACGCCTGGTCGATGGCGACGGGATCGAGCGAGGCGAGGATACCGATATCCGCCATGCAGGGGTCTTCGGCGGGCGAACAGCAATCGCAGTCGACGGAGAGGTTCTTCATCACGTTGACGAACGCTATTTTGCCGTCGAAATGGCGTACCACGGTGGACGCGGCGTCCGCCATCGCCTCGCAGAAGCGGTCCTGCTCGGCGTGGACGTCCCACGCCTTCATGTGGTCGTCCTCCGCGCCGCCGGAGTGGATCCGCGCCTTGCCCGCGCGGGACGCGCAGCCGATGGAGAGCTGCTTGAGCGCGCCGCCGTAGCCGCCCATCGGGTGGCCCTTGAAGTGGGCGAGCACCAGCATGGAGTCGTAGTTGACGATGTTCTTGCCGACGAGGTTTTCCCGAAGGACCTTGCCGTTCTGCACGGGCCACGCGAGATCGGGACCCTCGGCGTCCATCAGATCGACGTTGAACAGCTTGCTCCAGCCGTGGTATTCGATGAGCTTCCAATGCTCCGGCGTCCTGTCGCGCACGCCGTTGCCGTAAAAGTCGCCGTAGGCGGTGTTGCACTCGACGATCGTGCCGTCCACGGCCTCGACCATCGGGCGCCAGAACTCCGGACGCAGGAAGTTTTGGTTGCCCTTTTCGCCGGAGTGCACCTTGACGGCGACCTTGCCGGGCAGCTCAATGCCGAGCCTGCGATACATCTCAACGACCTTTTCGGGCGTGATTTCGCGGGAGAAATAAACCTTTGCTGTCATACTTCGCTCTCCTTATCCAAAAGTATTTTCACCGATTATCTATTATAACAACAGCTACCCTGTATCAGTCAAGCAAAAAATCAATTGCTGGTGTCCTGATACTCGCTCGGCGAGACGCCGACGAGCTTCTTAAACGTCGCGGAGAAGTGCGTCACGTCACGGTAGCCCACCGCCTCCGCGACCTCATAAATCTTCACGCGGCAGTCCTTGAGCAGCGCCATTGCCTGATGCATGCGGTAGCGCGTGAGATAGTTGAGCAGCGTGTAGTCCGTCTCTTTCTTAAAAAGATGGCTCAAATGCCCTTCGCTGATGCCGAGGTGCTCCGCGATGGCGGCGACGCCGATGCCCGGCTCGCCGTAGTGCGCGCCGATATAGTCCATCGCCTCAAGCACATACTTGCTCTTGTCGCCCTTTTTGAGCTGATACAGCATCGGCGCTTCGGCGGCGTTTTCTCCGTCGCCGATCTTCTTCTTGAGGCCCAGCACCGCCTCCTCCAGCTCGCCGTCGCGGAACGGCTTTAAGAGGAAGTCCACCGCGCCGAGCCGCAGCGCGGTCTGCGCGTACTCGAAGCTGTCGTAGGCGGTGAGAATGATGACGTAGGCGTTGTTGCCGCGCTCGCGGAGGCGGCGCAGCATCTCAAGGCCGTCCATCTGCGGCATCTTGAGGTCGGTGATGATGAGCGACGGCTCCAGCCGCTCCACAGCCTCCAGCGCCTCGACGCCGTTCGCCGCCTCGCCGACCACGACGCAATCGAGCGCCGCCCAGTCGACGGCGAGTACGATGCCCTTGCGGATCATCTCCTCGTCCTCAACGACAAGCACCTTTAACATTCCTCTTCCTCCTCGCGGCGCAGCGGCAAAACCGCCGTGACGGCAGCGCCGCCTGCCCCGACGTTTTCGAGATACAAACCGCTGCCCTCGCCGTAATACTTGCGCAGGATCGTGTCGACATTATACAGCCCCAGATGCCCGCGCGCAAGCCCCTCCTGCTCGCGATACGCGCCGGTCAGCTCGGCGGGGAATCCGCGCCCGTTGTCGGCGACGCGAATACGCAGCGTTTCGCCGTCCGCCTCCGCCGCGACCTCGACCGCGCCGTTCTCCACGCCCTCGAGCCCGTGCAGGATCGCGTTTTCCGCCAGCGGCTGCAGGATCATCTTCGGCACAAGGCAGTCCTCCAGCTCCGGCGGGAGGTCGAGCGTGAACGAAAAGCCGTCGGAGAGGCGGATCTTCTGGATCTCGATGTAGCGCTCCAGGATCTCGGCCTCGCGGCGCAGCGGCACCAGCTCGTCCGGCGAGATGCCGAAGCGGAGAATGTCGGCGAGGTCGGCGGACATCGTCGCGACCTGCGGCACCTTGTTGATCTTGCTGATCCACTTCATCGTGTCGAGCGTATTGCCGAGGAAATGCGGGTTGAGCTGCGCCTGCAGCATGCGGATCTGCGCCTCGTCCAGCTCGCGCTGGTTTTCCAGCAGCGCTTCCTGATTGCGCGAAAGCGCCTCGACCATGTCGTTGAACTCCGCGCCGAGGCGGCTCAGCTCGTCCGTTTCGCGCCCGTTCGCGACACGGACGTCCAGCTCGTTGCGCTCCAGACGGGAAAACGCTTGCTCCAACCGGCGGATCGGCTCGGAAATCTGCTGCGAATAGCTGAAGCCCATCAGGATCGAGATCAGCACGCAGATGAGCGCGCTGGTCGCGGTAACGGTGTAGAGCATGCGCATGGTGCTCTGCGTCAGCACCTCCGGCTGCCGCAGGACAAGATAGAAGCCCGTCGATTCCTGCCGCGCGGCGGTGTAGAGAAACGGGTCGTCCGCGATGTTGAGGACCGCGCCGCTCATCAGCCGCTCGCGGAGCTGCGGCGCGAGCGTGTCGGCAAGGCCCGCCTCCGTGGCGTAAATGCCGTGCCAATAGGGCGAGAGCAGCAGCAGGTCGTTTTGCGCGCCGTAGCGTCCGCTGAACAGCGCGCGAAAGTGCCCGGCGTCCATCTGAATGACGAGGTAGCCCGCGATATCGCCGCTGTCGGAGCGAAGCGCCGCCGCGCCGCGCAGCAGCGTGCCGGCGTCGGCTTCCTCGCAGGGGAAGAACGGAATGGCGGCGGCGTCCGTTTCCGCCGCGGCGTGGAGCGCGCCCCAATCCGTCGGCAGCGACGCGACGCGCGGAAGGCTCTGCGTCGACCAGCGGAACGCGCCGTCCGCGTCATAGATATCGAAGCTCGCGTAGCCGCGCAGCCCCTCGGTGGCGCGATACAGCTCGTCATAGACGCGCGTGGAGCCGACCGCGCCGCCGGTCAGGGCGTCGCGCAGGACGGCGCTTTCGCGCAGGGCGTCGCGCACGGCGAGGAAGCCGTCCGCGGCGTCGTTCATGGCGGAGAGCGCGTTGTCGAGGTAGTTCTGCGCTTCGCGCTCGGTGGTGCCCGTCATGCGCAAGCGGAACACCTGCAGCATCAGCGCGGACGAGATGAGCAGCGGAATGAGCGACACGAGCAGAAACGCCGCGAACAGGCGGGCGCGGAAAGAACGCTTCATAGGGAACCCTCCATGCGCTTGCGATGCGCAAATGTCATATACGAGACCTCCGGGCATGGAGGATTTTCGCGATATTTCGCGGCTGCCGCTCCGGCGGCGGGCGAAACGGCGTTTTGAGAAGCGCGGTCCATCACGGCTCCTCCTCTCCGCCGAAGATAAAGGCCCAGGTCATCAGCAGCGCGTCGCGGCGCGCGCTGACCGCGCGCGCGTCGTAGTCGACGAGCGACAGCTCATCTAATCTGGGCATGTCCTCCGCGCTGTCCACGTCGTCGCGCACGCTGCGGCGATAGAAGCTGCGCCTCAGCAGCCGCTGCGCGTCCGCGCAGACGGTGAAGTCGAGGAACAGCTTTGCGTTCTCCTCGTGCGCGCAGCCGCGGACGAGCGCGCTGCCGTCGGGCACGCAGCTGGTGCCGTCGGAGGGGTAGACGAGGGCGATGTCGTCGCCGGAGGCGATGCGCTGGCGCGCCGTCTCCTCCAGCGTGACGCCCACGAGGTCGGTGCCCTCGGCGACTGAGGAGAGCACCGCGCCGGAGGAATCGAGCTGCCGCGCGTCCAGCGCGTCCGCAAAGCGGCGGAGCGTCTCCTCCTCGTCCCCGCCGACCGCCTTGAGCAGCGTCACAAGCCCCGTGAACGACGAGCCGGAGATGGACGGATCGGTGAACGCGATGCGCCCGCGATAGGCGTCGTCAAACAGGCCGCTCCAGCTCGTCAGCTCGCCGTCGCCGACGAGCTTCCTGTTGTAGATGAGCACCACCGGCAGCGCGGAAAACGGCGTCCACAGGTCGTCCTCCGCGCGGAACTGCGCCTGCAGATGCGCCGCCTCGGCGCAGGTGTAGGGCACAAACTGCTCGCGATACGCTTCCAAGCTCTCGACGCCGCCGCCGAACATCACGTCCGCCTGCGGCGCGCCGGACTCGGAGGCGATGCGCTCCAGCAGCTCGTTCGTGCCGCCGGTCACGACTGTGACCCAAATGCCGGTGCGCGCTTCAAATTCGCGCACGATGGGGCGGTAGACCTCCTCCTTGTGCGAGGTGTAGATCGTGAGGCGGCGCCCCTCGTCGGGCGCGTAGCCGCTCGACGGCTCCGCGGGCGCGGCGCAGCCCGTCAGGCAGCAGGCCAGAAACAGCGCGATGGCGCGATGAGCTTTCATAAGCTTCTCCTTGGTGAAAACTGTCAAAATTTGATGCTCTTTTTTGTGCAATCATATCATATATTCGGGAAAAGTAAAGAGTGAAATTAGACAAAATTTACAAAAAACCGCAAAATCGTAAAGGAAAAAGCAGTTTTGCCCTCTGTTAAAAAACCGGCGCTGCCAATATAATAGCATTATCCATAGAGCGGCCGCAAGACCGCTCAAATCGTTTTCATGGATAAGGAGGAAAAGAAATGAAGAAGTTTCTGGCAATGGTCCTCGCGCTGGCTATGACGCTGGCGCTGGTGGCCTGCGGCAACAGCGGTTCGAGCGGCAGCTCAAGCAGCGCGCCCGCGGAGACGACCACGACCGCTCCGGCCGCGACCGACAGCAGCAGCGCGGCTGCGCCCGCGGCCAACAACGACGCGAACCTCTCCGCGGTTCAGAAGATCATCAAGGAAGCCGAAGGCATGACGATGGAAGAGCTCGCCAAGAAGGCGATCGAGGAGTCCAACGGTCAGACGCTCTACGGCGTGGGCAACTCCAGCCGCGGCAAGAGCGCGCTGCCTCTGTTCATCGAGTATCTGCAGAGCATCGACTCCGGCTATACGCTCGAATTTGATTGGCAGCAGCCGAAGAACAACAAGATCTTCGATCAGCTGACCGCCAACTCCCAGAAGTCGACCGGCACCTTCGCCGTGACCCTGATCCAGGACGGCAACCAGATCGAGAGCAAGATGGTCCAGACCGGCATCCTCGACACCTTCATTCCGAAGGAGTGGGCGGACGCCAACGGCGTGAACGCGCTCACCTACGACGGCTATCTGCCGCTGCAGACCCTGAACAAGGTCTTTATGTACAACTGCACCGGCTCCAAGGTCTATGACAACGTTTGGGACTATGTCGCCGAGGGCGAGCACGGCCAGTTCATGGACATCGACTCCGAGATCGTCGGCAAGAACTTCCTGTACATGCTGACCGAGGACACCTACGCCGGCTGGCTCAAGGAGTCCTTCGACAAGCTCTCCGCCGAGGAGCAGGCTTACTTCCAGCCCACCATCAAGGAGATGGAGTCCGACGCGTCCGACCTCGGCCTCGGCCCGAACGGCGCGTATGCGCTCGCGTGGATCAAGCTCTGGGTCGGCAGCTACAACGCCGTCACCGATGACGGCCCGATCTGCAACAACCTCGTTCAGACCTCCGCGACCGATCAGTTCGGCCTGCTGGTTTACTCCAAGCTGCGCTCCGTCGAGGAGTCCGCGTCCGCTTCCGTCAACAACGTGAAGGTCGCGGCCTATCAGGACGGCTATGAGGGCATCGGCGGCTATGGCTACTGCCACTACATGTTCGTGCCCGACAACAGCCCGCTGCCCTGGACCGCCTGCGCGTTCATCGCTTACATCACCTGCACCGTCGACGGCTTCTCCGCTTGGGGCAAGGATATGGGCGGTTACTCCTCCAACCCGGACGTCGCCGCGGGCACCGAGGCGAAGTACGGCCACTCCACCGGCGGCGGCACGGAGTTCCCGAACAAGAACGACCGCGGCTATGATTGGTGGACCACCACCGGCAAGCTCGTCCTTGAGGATCCCGAGTATTGCGCGGACGCCGCGTTCACCGTCGGCAGTTGGATCGAAATGCTCGACAAGTACAGCGCGGGCTGATCGCGCCCGATTGCTGAACCTGCAAAAGCGGCCATATTTCGCGGTTGCCGCGTAGGCGGCCAACGAAATAGCGATACAGATGTTATCCCGACGGCCTGCCGCCGGCGATAAACAGTAAAACGGCGCCTCCGGGTGCGTAAGGCGCATCCGGAGGCGCTTGCGCTATCCTCTGTTGTGATTCTGACAGGAAGGAGAAAATCCATGAGTCAACCTTCTACTCTCGCGGTCAGTCCGAGTACGATCTGGTGGAACAAGGTCAAGACCTTTTTTTCCAAGCCCTATAATGTGATCCTGCTCGTGCTGGGTATCGTGCTGACGGTCACGACCGTCGCGCCGATCATCGCCATCGTGGAGGACACGTTCAAGATCCACGCCGGCACCATCGACGCGCATCTGACGGGACAGGCGTCCGGCTGGACGATCGTCAACTACACCGACCTGTTCACCAGCAAGCTCGCGAAGACGAACCTGTGGACGCCTCTCATCAACACGGTGTACCTCGCCGTGGGCACCTGCGTCGTCTCCATTCTCTACGGCGGCGTCTTCGCGTTCCTCATCACGCGCACGAATCTCGCGCTGCGCAAGTATTTGAGCTCCATCTTCATTTTCCCGTACATCATGCCGCAGTGGACGCTGGCGGTCGTGTGGCAGAACCTGTTCTGGTCCACCAAGGTCACCGGCACGTCCGACGGGCTGCTGGCCTCGCTGTTCCAGGTGTATATGCCGAAGTGGTTCTGCCAGGGCCTGTTTCCGAGCCTGATGGTCCTCGGCCTCCACTACGCGCCGTTTGCCTACATTCTCATCGGCGGCATCTTCAGGAATATGGATGCGAACCTCGAAGAAGCGGCGACCATTCTGGATACGCCGAAATCGCGGATCATGTTCCGCATTACGCTCCCGATGGTCAAGCCCGCCATTCTCTCGACCATTCTGCTCGTGTTCGGCAGCGCTATGGGCTCCTACCCGGTGCCGCACTACATGGGCTTCACCACGCTCTCGACCCGTTATGTGTCGATGAACTCGAAGTACACGGGCGAGGCGAGTATCCTCGCGATCATCATGATGCTCTTCGGCGTTGGGATCATGCTGCTCAACCAGATCTCGCTCACCAGCCGCAAGAGCTACACGACGGTCACGGGCAAGTCCGGCCAGATCTCCAAGATCAACCTCGGCGCGGGCAAATACATCATCGCGATCGTGCTGGTCGTGCTGACGTTCTTCACGAGCATCTTCCCGATCGTCTCCTTCGCGTTCGAGACGTTCCTGCCGAACCCCGGCGATTACTCGTTCCTCTACACCGGCGATACGAGCAACCTGACGACCAAGTGGTGGCTCACGAACGAGCAGGTGACCGAAAACGGCATGTACGGCCAGATGGGTATCCTGTACAACAAGGAGATCCGCAACGCCTTTAAGGGCACGCTTTGGGTCTCCGTCGCCTGCGCGCTGGTCGCCGGCACCATCGGTACGCTGGTCGGCTACGCCGTGGCGAAGCAGCGGCGCAGCAAATGGGCAAACTACGTCAACTCGGTGGCATTCTTGCCTTACCTGATGCCGTCCGTTGCGGTCGGCGCCGCGCTGTTCGTCCTCTTCTCCGGCGAATCCGTGAAGCTGTACAACACCTACACGGGCCTGATCATCGCCGGTACGATCAAGTATATCCCGTTCGCCAGCCGCTCGTCGCTCAACTCCATGTTACAGCTCTCGGGCGAGATCGAAGAGGCCGCCATCATTCAGGATATCCCGTGGATCAAACGCATGACGCGCATCATTATCCCGATCCAGAAGTCGTCGATCATCAGCGGCTATCTGCTGCCGTTCATGACCTGTCTGCGCGAGCTGAGCCTGTTCATGCTGCTGTGCGGGCAGAGCATGATCCTCTCGACCATGCTCGACTACTTCGACGAGATGGGCCTGTACGCGTTCTCCAGCGGCATCAACCTGCTGCTGGTCGTCACGATCCTGATTTTCAACGCGCTGGTCAACAAGATCACGGGCGCGAGTCTCGACAAGGGAATAGGAGGTTAAACCATGCCTGAAATCAAATTGGAACACATCACCAAGCGGTGGAAGAATTTCTACGCGGTCGACGACCTCGACCTGCTCATCGAGGACAACGCGTTCGTCACGCTGCTCGGCCCGTCGGGCTGCGGCAAGACGACCACGCTGCGCATGATCGCGGGCCTTGAGACGCCGACCAGCGGCCGCATTACCATCGGCGACCGCGTCGTGTACGACAGCGCTGCGGGCATCAATATTCCGGCGAACAAGCGCAAGGTCGGCTTCCTGTTCCAGAACTACGCGCTGTGGCCGAATATGACGGTCTACGAGAACATCGCCTTCGGTCTTTCCAACATCAAGGAGCCGATGGCGAAGATCGACTTCGACGCCAAGAACGCCGCGCGCCTCGCGGAGATCCTGAAGAATCCCGCAGACGTGAAGCGCGTCGTCGAGGAGTGCCGCGACAAGAAGGGCAAGCTCGACGAGAAGAAGGCCATCATCAAGCTCATCGACGAGTACACGATCTCGCAGTACACGGCGAAGAAGCTCTTTGCCTATCACATCGAGGAGGGCAAGGACGTTTCGGGCGAAGCCGCGTCGCTCGCCAAGCAGGCGGAGGACGCGAAGAAGTCCAAGGGCCTGAACGAAAACTTTGAGTACGTCCAGAACGGCAAGGTCGTGGAGGAGACGCGCAAGCTCACCAAGGAGGAGATCGACCTCTCCGTCCGCCGCGTTTCCCGCATCGTCAAGATCAGCATGTTCATGGACCGCTATCCCGCGGAGCTCTCCGGCGGCCAGCAGCAGCGCGTCGCCATCGCGCGCACCCTCGCGCCGGAGCCCAGCGTGCTGTTCATGGACGAGCCGCTCAGCAACCTCGACGCGAAGCTGCGCCTTGAGATGCGCTATGAGCTGCAGCGCCTGCACGTCGAGACGGGCTCGACCTTCGTCTACGTCACCCACGACCAGATGGAGGCCATGACACTCGCCACGCAGATCTGCCTCATCAACAACGGCGTTTTGCAGCAGTACGAGGCGCCGCTGAAGGTCTACGGCCGCCCGAACAACCTGTTCGTCGCGGACTTCGTCGGCAACCCCTCCATCAACTTTGTCGAGGCGAAGGGCAAGCAGGCGAGCCCGAACGGCGAGGTCGAGCTGACTGTTTTCGACGGTATGCGGGCGCGCTTCAAGGCGGCGGAGGACCTCGACCTCGCGCAGTGGTTCAAGGATCGCGACGCGAAGGCCGCCGCGGACGCGGAGACGCTCCGTGAAGCGGCGAAGCAGAAGGGCTATGTCGAGAAGGGCAACAAGGACGAGACGTTCCGCTACCACATCGACAAGGTCAACGACGAGGACGACGCGCTGCAGGAGCAGCCCGTGCTGACGAACGAGGATCTGGTCCTCGGCGTCCGGCCCGAGTTCATCGAGATCACGCCCGACGGCGCGATCGAGGGCGAGATCTACGGCGCGATGCCCACCGGCATGGAGTCCACCATCAAGGTGCGTATCGGCGACTTCCTGCTCACCGGCGTGGTGTTCGGCAGCACGCTCTTTAAGATCGGCGAGAAGGTCCGCTTCAACATCGGCGGCGACAAGATCATGCTCTTTGACCGCAAGGGCGGCAAGTGCATCGCGCTTGGGTCGCTCAAGTGCTAAGGGAGTGCCCCTGACACCGAATTTTCTCTTTTCCTTGAAAAGAGTAAACACGGTTTCAGACTTCCCTAAAAGAGAAAAAACGCCCTACCGGTTTCGGTAGGGCGTTCCTCTGTTTCCGGCGCTTCCTCGCTGAACTGCCGGTGCCTCGAATGCCTCAAACCGTTCGGCCCCGCGTTTCTTCCTTTCGAGGCTGCGTGCATCGTTCGGAGTTGCGCCTACGTTGGATACTTCTTATGGCTGGTTTACAATACCCACGAACAGCGGCGTATCGCTGCTGGCGGCGATCTTGAACAGGAACGGGCGGTCGAGGATGAAATCCATCTCCTCCTGCGGGCCGCCGGCGCCCATGCCCATCTCGGTGAACGCCGTCGCCGTGACGCCCTCCTCGTCCATCACAAGCCGCGCCGCGTGCCGGATCGTCGACAACGCGACGCCCTCCGCGCCGCCGAACAGCGGGGAGAAGTCGGCGGCGGACGGATCGAACACGTCCGTGACGCCCAGGCGTTTCAGCGCGTCGGACAGGTCGAGATCGGAGGTGACGTCCAGCTTTGGCAGCGCGAGCTTGCCGAAATACCACTCGGACTGTTCCGTGCCGCCGGAGATGAGGAACGCGAGCGCTTCCTCATCGGAGAGCAATTCCTCCGGCGTCACGCCTTCGTCGGGAAGCAGGAACCACATGCTGCCCGACGTCACGAAGGAATACTGCGCGGCGATGAAGCGTTTGCCGCGATACGCCCAGAAGTCGGCGAACGCCTCGTTCATGAAATCACATTCCACGTCGCCGTCCGGCGCATGGAACACGGCGGGCGCGGTGTTTGCGGGGTCAAACCGCTCTGCCCACTTCGCGCGGAAGTACACCGTCGTCAGCAGCTCCAGCACCGTGTTCGCATCGAGCGCGACGTTCTCGACGGCGTCCGAGAGCTGACCGCCGGTCTGCCGGTTCAGCCAGTCGCGCAGCGCCGCCGTGTATTGCGGGTCGCTCATGTCGCCGTAGTACGACGAGGCGTGGTAGTTGTCGCGGAGCTTTCGCAGCGTTTCGTCGTTGTAGTCGAAATCGTCGCGCATCCACAGCGAGCTCGCGAGGATGCTCGTCGCCGTGCCGTCGTCACGGTAGTTGGCGTTCCACAGGACATCCGCGCGGGCGCGGAGCGTCCCCATGCTGTAGGCGCCCAGCAGATCGCGGAGCTGCACGCTGCTCATGCCGTCGGACAGCTCCGCCGCCTCCGCCAGCGCCATGTAGAGGTTCAGCGGGGAGCAGACGCGGTTTTCGCCCTCCGTATCGGCAAGCAGCGCGGGGAGCACAGCGGTCAGAAAATCGTCCAGCGCGGCGGGATCGCTTTGGTAGCGCTCGGCGCGCTCCGCCCGCTGCTCCCACCACGGCGCATAGTTGTCCGGATCGTATTGCACCTGCTCGGGATACTCCGCTTCGTAGGCGACAAATCGCGCGTAGGGGCCGTCCGGCTGCGCCGTGCCGCCCTGCGGCAGAACATCCACCGGCCCCGCGCCCTGATAGCTGTCGGGGTAAGGCGGAAGAGGGTGTTCCCTGTTCCAATGCGCCAGCGTGACCGCGCCGGCAATCAGCAGCACCGCCGCTGCCGCCGCGCCCCACTTGATCCACGGGGATTTTTTCTTCGGCGCTTTCATGCGCTCCGTTGTGTCGAGGTATTTGTCGTCGATGTTACTCAACGCCTCGTTTAATTTCTTGCTTTTATCACGCAAAGTATACACCTTCTTCCCTTAATTGCTCCCGCAGACGGTCGCGCAGCACCGACAGCCGGTACTTCGCCTGCCGCTCCGAAAGCCCATAGTCCGCCGCTGCTTCGCGGATCGTCTCCGCGTAGTAGTAGCGCGCGAGAAACAGCGCGCAGCTCAGGTCGTCCAACCCGTCGAGGAAGCGGTTCAACGCTTCGGTCAGCTCCCGCGCCTCGACCGTACGCTCCACATCGGCGCGCGCGTCCGGCACGCACTCGTCCAGCTCGGAGAGCAACTGCTCGGCGTGGGCGCGGCGCTTCGCCGTGCGATAGTCGAGGCGGTTGAACGACAGGTTCCGCGCGATGCGGGCGAGGAAGTACCGTAGCGCGTCGGGCTTCGACGGCGGGATCGCGTTCCACGCGCCCAAATAGGTGTCGCCGACGATCTCCTCCGCGTCGGACGCGTCGCGCAGGATGCGGTACGCCACTTCGTTCAGGTACGCGCCGTATTTGACGCTTGTTTCACGGATCGCCGACTCGTTCCGCGCGAAATACAGCGCGATGATGCCGCCGTCGTCCATGCGCCCATCTCCCTTCCCTATAAAGCCTTACGCCCCTATAGTAAGCAAAAAACCGGACACGGACAAACGCGCGGTTAAAAAACCGCGCGTTTGTTTACATAATCCGGTTTTTGCAGTCCGGCTCAATAGGCGAGGATATCTAGCGTTTTAAGGATATTGTACAGCGTCGCCGCCGCCTGCTCGCGGGTGACGGGCGCCTGCGGGTCAACGCCGGCAAGATCGGCGTAGAGCATGTTGCCGTCGTACTGCGTCAGCACGCTCGCCTCTGTCCGCGCCCAGGCGGGCAGCCTGGCGAACAGCTCGTTTTCGGCGAGCGCTTCCCCGTCCAGCGCCAGGGCGAAGTCGTCGGCATGGAAGTTGAGGACCCGCACCAGACGGCCCATGACCGCGATCAACTGCTCCTGCGTCAGCGCGGCGTTCGGGACAAAGCGCCCGTCGCCGAAGCCGCGCATGAAGCCGAGGCTCGCGATGGCATTGACGCCGCCGCAGTACCAGCTGCCGTCGGACACGTCGGAGAACGTGGAGGCGCCGCCGTTCGTGACGTTGAGCGCCTGCGCGAGCATTGTGGCGAGCTCCGCGCGCGTCAGCGTGCGATGGGGGAAGAAATGGCCTTTGCCGTCGCCGCCGAGAATCCTGTAGGTCGCGAGCGTATTGATCTCCGACGCATAGGCGCTGTCCGCCACGTCCGCAAAGCCGCGGGACTGCGCCGGATCGCCGTATTTTGCCAGCGCTCCGGCGGGCGTCATGACGTCCGCACCGCTGCTCGTGACGCGCGCGACGGACGCGTCCGGCGGCAGGGCGGAGAGCAGCTCCGACAGCGCGTCGCCCCGCCCAGCGGACTTCGCCGCGGCGGGATCAAGGTAGAACGTGTTCCCGTTGAGCTCAAGCGTCAGATACTCGCCGCGCGCGGGCTGCTCCGCGCTCAGCAGCGACGCGACGTCGGCGGCGTAGTCGCTGCCGACCAGAAGCGTCGGGAGCACGCCGATCCTGTCGGTCGTGTTGCCGTCGGAGCAGTAGAAGCGGTAAGCGGTGATTTTGAGGGAGTCGCCGCTGAACAGGTCGGGATAGCTGTTCTCGTCCGCGACGATCTGCGCCGTGCCCTTGCCGTAGGTGCGCGTGCCGACGACGATGCCGGCGTCCTCGGCGCGAATGCCGCCGGAGAGGATCTCGGACGCGCTGGCGGAGTAGCCGTTGACCAGCACGATGGCGGGCTTCTCCGTCATCTGCTCGGCGAGGTAGATCCTATAGAAATAGTTGCCGTCGTTCAGGCGGTAGTACAGCTTGGGGCCGAAGCCGGTGAACGCGCCGAGCGCGCCGACCGCGGAGTCGGCGTAGCCGCCCGTGTTGCCGCGCAGATCGACGACCCAGAGGCTCGCTTCGCCGTCGTATTGTTCGAGGCCGTCGTAGAAATACTGCGCGGTCTGCAGGCCGAAGCTGTCGCAGTCGATGGTGGCGACGCCGTCCTCGAACGTGACGGTCGTGTTGTGGAGCGTAACCGTGCGGCGCTCGATGCGGTAGTCGCTCGTCGCGCCGTCGGGACGGCGGACGGTGAGGGTGACGTGGGTGCCCTCCTCGCCGATGATGAGCGCGCGATGATCGGTGCTCGCGGGCACGCAATCCACGCCGTCGATGGCGATGATGAGGTCGCCCGGCCGGAGGCCGCTTTGCTCCGCGCCTCCGCCGGAGAGAATCGAGGTGATGAGGATGCCGTCCGCCGTATATTCGACGCCGGCGCCGATGCCGGTGACGGAGGTCTCGCTCTCAACGGCGGCGGTGAACTCCTCGTAGTCGGTCGCGCTCATATAGTAGGTGTACGGATCGCCGATGGCGGCGAACAGCTCGTCAAGCGTCGCCGCCTCGTAAGCCGCGGCGGGCAGCTTGTCCACATAGTTGTCTTCGAGAAGCGCGCGCGCGTCTTCAACCGACAGCGCGCGCGCGGAAGTCAGGCAGAGCGCGAGCGCGCCGACCGCAGCGGCCAGACGGTGTAAAATGTGTTTCATATCGTTCCCCTTCTTTCGCTATCGCGATACGAGTCACATTATACAGCCTCGACGGCGAAAAGCAAATGGAAATATTGAAAAACGTGTGTTTTTGGACTATACTGAGAAAAACGACGCGGGAGGACGCTATGGAACAGCAAATCGGCACGCTCTACATCGTCGGGACGCCCATCGGCAATTCGCGGGACATGAGCGAACGCGGCAGGGAGATACTCGAAACGGTGGATATTATCGCGGCGGAGGATACGCGCCGCAGCATGGTGCTGCTGGGCAAGCTCGGGATTCGCAACGACCTCTCCGCGAACCATAAGTTCAACGAGCACGGCAAGGCGAAGTGGTTCCTCTCCCAGCTTCTGGAGGGCAAGAGCATCGCCGTCATCACCGACGCGGGCACGCCCTGCATCTCCGATCCCGGCAACGAGCTCATTAAGGCCGCCGTCGGGAACGGCGTCCGCGTCGTCGGCGTCCCCGGCGCCTGCGCGGCCGTGACGGCGCTGTCGATCTCCGGCTTCGACCTCTCGACGTTCTTCTTCTACGGCTTCTTTCCCCGCGAGAACGCCGACCGCCGCCGCGTGCTGGATATGATGCGAAAGGGCGATACGAAAACCTATGCGTTCTACGAGTCGCCCAAGCGCGTCATGGGCGCGGTGGAGTTTTTGATCGGCGCGGGCGCGGACGTGCGGCTGTGCCTGTGCAACGACATGACGAAGCTGCACGAGACGACCTTCCGCGGCACGCCCGCCGAGGTCAGGGAGCAGCTGCTCGCCAAGGGCAATTACGAAAAGGGCGAGTACGCGATGATCGTCGAGGTCGCGGACGGCTATTTTCTGCGCGAGGTGGAGCACGTCAGCACGCCGGAGGCGATGCTGGTCGACTGTATGGTGCGCGGCGGCGTGACCGTCAAGGACGCCATCAGGCTGCTTTTAAAGGACGAGAACAACACCTACAGCAAGAACGAGCTGTACGCCGCGTCGCTGGCGCTCAAGGAGCGGTTCGGATGAGCCTCACTGCCGCGTATTCCGCGGTGCAGGCGTCGTTTTGGATGAGCTACTGCGTGGCGGTCAGCTTCGCGGCGGTGTATCTGCAGGGGCTCGGCTACTCCAACGCGGCGCTCGGCGCGGTGCTGGCGGCGGGCAACCTGTTCGGCGCGCTGCTCGGTCCGGCGCTCTCGGCGCTGATCGACCGTTATGACCGCTTTACCGCCGCGCGTCTGACGCCCGTCGTGCTCGCGGCGCAGGCGGCGCCGCTGACGCTGCTCGTGTTGACGCCGCCCGCCGGCGCCGCGGTGGATTACGGTTTCGCGCGCGGCATGGGTTCGCTCGCCTATGTGCTGGCGTCCGTGCTGCTCGGCGCGTGGGTCGAGCGCGCGTCCGTGCGCGCAGTGCCCGTCGCGGGCCTTGCGCTCTGCGCGCTCC
>JAFTGG010000228.1 GCA_017458025.1 Oscillospiraceae bacterium
CGGCCGCAAAGCTTGCAGCGGTTGTAGCGGCGGCTGGAATACTTGGCAGGGCGGGCCTGCTTGATCTTCATCGAAGTCTTTGCCATGATTCGCTCCTCCTTAACGCTCGAACGGGGCGCCGACCAGAGTCAGCAGCTCGCGAGCCTCTTCATCGGTCTTGGCGGTGGTGCAGATAACGATATCCATGCCGCGGATTTTGTCGACCTTGTCGTACTCGATCTCGGGGAAGATCAACTGCTCCTTGACGCCGAGGGCATAGTTGCCGCGGCCGTCGAAGGCGTTGGCGCTGATGCCGCGGAAGTCGCGGACACGGGGGAGCGCCACATTGAAGAGACGATCGAGGAATTCCCACATCTTGTCGCCGCGCAGCGTGACCTTCGCGCCGATGGGCATGCCCTCGCGGATCTTGAAGTTCGCGACGGACTTCTTCGCCTTGGTGACGACGGCGTGCTGGCCGGTGATGGTGGAGAGGTCGCGCACGACGGCGTCGAGGACCTTCGCGTTGTCGCGGGCCTCGCCGCAGCCGACGTTCACGACGACCTTGTCGATCTTGGGCACTTCCATGACGGACTTGTAGCCGAACTTCTTGAAAAGAGCCGGCGCGATCTCCGCCTTATACTGTTCCTTTAATCTTGCCATAACAGTATGACTCTCCTTTCTTAAAGCTCGGCGCCGCAGTGCTTGCACACGCGGGACTTCTTGCCGTTCTCGATCTTATGGGCGATGCGGGTGCCCTTCTTGCACTTCGGGCACACGACCTGCACCTTGCTGGCGTACAGGGCCGCCTCGCGCTGGACGATGCCGCCGGTCTCGCCCTGCTTGCGGGGCTTGACGTGACAGGTCACCATGTTGACGCCCTCGACGACGACCTTGTCCTCAGAGGGGACCGTGCCGAGCACCTTGCCCTGCTTGCCTTTGTCCTTGCCGGACAGGACGACGACGGTGTCGCCCTTTTTCACACTCATAGCCATTCTTCAGCCCCTCCTTAAACAACTTCCGGAGCGAGGGACAGGATCTTCATGTAATCCTTGTCGCGCAGCTCGCGGGCGACGGGCCCAAAGATACGGGTGCCGCGGGGGTTCTTGTCCTCCTTGATGAGGACGGCGGCGTTCTCGTCGAAGCGGACGTAGGTGCCGTCGGCGCGGCGGACGCCCTTCGCGCTGCGGACGATCACGGCGCGGACGACCTCGCCCTTCTTGACCTGACCGCCCGGGGTGCTCTTGCGGACGGACGCCACGATGACGTCGCCGATATTGCCGTACTTGCGGCTGGAGCCGCCCAGAACGCGGATGCACTTGATTTCCTTGGCGCCGGTGTTGTCAGCGACCTTCAGGAAAGTTTCCTGTTGAATCATTGTTCCGGTACCTCCTTACTTGGCCTTCTCGACGATCTCGACCACGCGCCAGCGCTTGTCCTTGCTGAGCGGACGGGTCTCCATCACCTTGACGGTATCGCCGATACCGCACTCGTTGTTCTCGTCGTGCGCCTTGAGCTTGTAGGTGCGGCCGACGATCTTCTTGTACAGGGGATGCGCGACGCGGTCGCTGATCGCGACGACGACGGTCTTGTCCATCTTGTCGGAGATGACCTTGCCCACGCGCACCTTACGGGAGGACGTTCTATTCTCTGCCATTTTACTTCTCCTCCTTCTCACGGATCACGGTCTTGACCCTCGCGATGTCACGCTTCGTCTCGACGAGCTTCTGCGGGTTGTCGAGCTGGTTGGTGGCGTGCTGCATGCGCAGGAGGAAAAGATCCTTCTTGAGAGAATCGAGCTTGGTGTTGAGCTCGGCAACGCTCAAATTACGAACTTCACTTGCCTTCATTCTCATTCACCTGCTTTCTCGGACTCGAGGTCCTCGAGCTTGACGATCTTCGTCTTGATGGGCAGCTTGTGGCTGGCAAGACGCAGCGCCTCGCGGGCGACGTCCTCGGGGACGCCGGCGATCTCAAACATGACGCGGCCGGGCTTGACGACGGCGACCCAATACTCCGGCGAGCCCTTACCGGAGCCCATACGGGTCTCGGCGGGCTTCTGCGTGACGGGCTTGTCGGGGAAGATCTTGATCCAGACCTGACCGCCGCGCTTGGTGTAACGCGTCATGGCGATACGGGCGGCTTCGATCTGGTTGCTGGTGATCCACGCGGGATCCAGCGCGACAAGGCCGAACTCGCCGTAGGTGACCTTGTTGCCTCTCGTGGCCTTGCCGGTGAGGCGGCCGCGCTGCTGACGGCGGTATTTGACTCTCTTCGGGAGCAGCATTACTGCGCGCCTCCTTCCTTATTCTCGGTGCGGGGACGGAAACCGCCCTGGGGACGATCGCCCTGCGGACGATTGCCGCCGTTGTTGGTGCGGTTGTAGCCGCCATTGTTCGGGCGGTTGCCGTCGCGGCGGAAGCCGCCGTTGCGGTTATCGCCGTCGCGGCGCGGGCGGCGGTCGCCGTCGCGGCGCGGGCGGCGCTCACGGCGCTCCTCGTACGGCTTCGTGGTATCGAGCGTACGTGGGGTCGTGCGCAGCGTCTGGGTGAGGACCTCGCCCTTGTAGATCCAGACCTTGATGCCGATGCGGCCGTAGGTGGTCGCGGCCTCGGCAAAGCCGTACTCGATGTCGGCGCGAATGGTCTGCAGGGGGATCGTGCCCTCGTGATAGTGCTCAACGCCCGCGATCTCGCGGCCGCCGAGACGGCCCGACGCGCTGCACTTGATGCCCTTGGCGCCGGCGCGCATGGCGCGGCCCATAGCGTTCTTCATGGCGCGGCGGTGGGAAATGCGCTTCTCGATCTGCTGCGCGATGTTCTCGGCGACGAGCTGTGCGTTCATGTCGGGGCTGCGAACCTCGACGATGTTGAGCTTGACGTTCTTGCCGATGAGCTTCGCGACGTCCGCGCGGAGCGCCTCGACCTCGGAGCCGTCCTTGCCGATGACCATGCCCGGACGGGCGCAGTGCACGAACAGCGTGACGACGTCGTTGGAACGCTCGATCTCGATCTTCGGCACGCCCGCGCCGTAGAGGCGCTTCTTGACGTACTTGCGGATCTTGTTGTCCTCGACGATCAGATCGCCGACCTTTTCATCTCTGGCATACCAGCGGGAGTCCCAGTCTTTGATGACGCCGACGCGCATGCCATGGGGATTTACTTTCTGACCCATAAAACTGTTCCCTCCCTCTTACTCTTTCTCGGCGACGGCGAGCGTCACATGAGAAGTGCGCTTGTTGATGCGGTAGCCGCGGCCCTTCGAGGCGGGCCTCATCCTCTTGAGAATGGGGCCGGCGGTGGCGTACACCTCGGAGACGTACAGCTTGTCGTGATCCATGCTGAAGTTGTTCTCAGCGTTCGCCACGGCGCTCTTGAGGAGCTTGGCGAGCGGCTCGGACGCCGACTTCGGCGTGTTGAGCAGGATCGCCATCGCGGTATCGACGTCCCGGTCGCGGATCAGGTCGCAGACGATCTGCACCTTGCGCGGGGAGATGCGAATGTATCTCGCGTAAGCTTTCGCTTCCATATTCCAGCAACCTCCTTACTTGGACTTCGCGTGGCCGCGGAACGTACGCGTGGGCGCGAACTCGCCCAGCTTGTGGCCGACCATATCCTCCTGGATATAGACGGGCACATGCTTGCGGCCGTCGTGAACGGCGATCGTGTGGCCGACGAAGGAGGGGAAGATCGTGGAGCTGCGGCTCCAGGTCTTGAGGACCTTCTTCTCGCCGGTCTTGTTCATTTCATCGACTCGTTTGAGGAGCTCAGGCGCAACAAACGGGCCCTTCTTAATGCTTCTGGACATGTTTCATTGCCTCCTTTACTTCTCGTTGCGGCGCTTGACGATGAACTTGTTCGTCGGGTTCTTCTTGCTGCGGGTCTTGTAACCCATCGCCGGCTTGCCCCACGGGGTGACCGGGCCGGGACGGCCGACGGGGCTCTTGCCCTCGCCGCCGCCGTGCGGGTGGTCGACCGGGTTCATGACCGAGCCGCGGACGGTCGGGCGCCAGCCCATGTGACGCTTGCGGCCGGCCTTGCCGATCTGGATGTTCTCGTGGTCGATGTTGCCGACCTGGCCGATGCAGGCGCGGCAGTTGGTGCGCACGATGCGAACCTCGCCGGACGGCATGCGGATCTGGGCGTCGCCGTTCTCCTTCGCCATCAGCTGCGCGCTGGTGCCGGCGGAGCGGACGAGCTGCGCGCCCTTGCCGGGGTGCATCTCGACGTTGTGGATCACGGTACCGACGGGAATGTTCGCGATGGGCAGGCAGTTGCCGGGCTTGATGTCGGCGGACGGGCCGCTGACGACCTTGTCGCCGGCCTTCAGGCCGACAGGCGCGAGAATGTAGCGCTTCTCGCCGTCCTCGTACTCGACGAGCGCGATGAACGCGCTGCGGTTCGGGTCGTACTCCAGACGGAGCACGGTCGCGAACATGTCTTCCTTGTCACGCTTGAAGTCGATGACGCGGTACTTCTGCTTGTTGCCGCCGCCGTGGTGGCGGACGGTGATGCGGCCGTAGCTGTTGCGGCCGGCGTGCTTCTTGAGCGGCTCGACCAGCGAGCGCTCGGGCTTGGCCTTCTTATCGACATCCTCGAAGGCGGACACGGTCATGTGACGGCGGGAGGGCGTTGTGGGCTTGTAACTCTTGATCGCCATTCTCTTTCCTCCTTACACCATGCCCTCAAAGAGCTCGATGGTCTTAGAATCGTCCGTAAGCTGGACGTAGGCTTTCTTCCAGCTGCGGGTCATGCCCGGACGGCCGGCGCCCATGCGCTTCATCTTGCCGCGCACGTTGAGCGTGTTGACGTCCTTGACCTTGACGCCGAACGCCGTCTCGACAGCGTTCTTGATCTCGACCTTGCCGGCGTCCTTCGCGACCTCGAAGACGTACTTCTTGTTCGCGACGTCCGCCATAGAGCGCTCGGTGATGATCGGGCGGATAATGATGTCATATACGTTAGCCATTACGCGAACACCTCCTCGATGACTGCGAGCGCATCTTTGTCGATGACGAGATACTTGGCGTTGAGCAGGTCATAGACGTTGATGAGCTTCGCGGGCGTCGTGACGACGCCGGGCAGGTTGCGGGCGCTCTTGACGACGTTCCGGTTGACCTCGGGCGTAATGACGACGGCCTTGCCGTCGGCCTTGACGGCCTCGAGGAACTTGCGGAAGGTCTTGGTCTTGATCTCGTCCATCTCGATCTTGTTCACGACGATGATCTCGCCGTCCGCCGCCTTGGCGGAGAGCACGGACTTGAGCGCGAGGCGCTTGACCTTCTTGTTCAGCACATAGCTGTAGGAGCGGGGCTTCGGAGCGAACACGACGCCGCCGTGGGTCCACTGCGGGGCGCGGGTGCTGCCCTGACGGGCGCGGCCGGTGCCCTTCTGACGCCAGGGCTTTCTGCCGCCGCCGGAAACTTCCGCGCGGGTCAGAGCGCTCTGTGTGCCCTGACGGCAATTCGCCAGGTGGTTCTTGACGACTTCGTGGACGACGGTCATGTTCGGCTCGATGCCGAAGATGGCGTCGTTCAGCTCTACTTCGCCGGTCTTGCGGCCGGTCATGCTGACAACTTTAATCGTAGACATTTCTCAGGCACTCCTTTCCTTACATTCTGGCGGAAGCCTTCTGCGGGTTGCGTCCGGAGGCCTTCTGCGGGTTCTTGCTGATGTCGGCGCCCGCCTGCTTGACCTTGTGGACCTTGACAGTGGACTTCACGGTCACGAGGCCGCCCTTCGGGCCGGGCACGGCGCCGCGAACGACGAGCATGTTGAGCTCGGGATCGACCTTGACGACCTCAAGGTTCTGAATGGTGACGGTCTCCACGCCGTACTGGCCGGCGCCGATCTTGCCTTTAAAAATGCGGCTGGGGTCGGTGGTGGAGCCCATAGAGCCCGCATGACGGTGGACCGGGCCGCCGCCGTGGGTCTCGGGGCCGCGGTGCGCGCCCCAGCGCTTGATGACGCCGGAGTAGCCGTGGCCCTTGCTGGTGCCGGTGACGTCGACGAAGTCGCCGGCGGCAAACGTGTCCGCCTTGACGATCGCGCCAAGCTCCAGCTCGGCGGCGTTGTCGAGATCGAACTCGCGCAGGTGCTTCTTGGGGCCGACGCCGGCCTTCTTCAGATGGCCGAGCTCGCCCTTGGTGAGCTTGCGCTCGGGTACGTCCTCGAACCCGAGCTGAACGGCCTCATAGCCGTCCTTTTCGGCAGTCTTCTTCTGCGTCACGACGCACGGACCGGCCTCGATAACGGTGACCGGGATCACGTGGCCGAGCTCGTCGAAGATCTGGGACATGCCGACTTTCTTGCCGATGATCGCTTTCATTATGATCCTCCATAAAGGTTATTGGTCGGCTTAGTTGGACAGTAACGGTATCCATTGCTCTGCCGACTTGACCCCGTCCGCCTCACGCAAGTCAGCGGACGACAGGTTGAGCAACTAATTTATTTTGGCAAATAAATTATTGAGTTTATCGCCATTTCGCCCGCCGCCGGCGCGGCAACCGCGAAATTTGGCTGTGCAAACGGCAAGCCGTTTGCCGTTACGGCTTTGCTTTAGAGCTTGATCTCGATCTCCACGCCGGCGGGCATTTCGAGGCCCATCAGGGCTTCGACGGTCTTGGGCGTTGAGTTGGTGATGTCGATCAGGCGCTTGTGCGTGCGGCGCTCGAACTGCTCGCGGCTGTCCTTGTACTTGTGGACCGCGCGCAGGATCGTGACGATCTCACGCTTGGTAGGCAGGGGGATCGGGCCGGAAACGGTGGCGCCGGTGCGCTTGGCCGCCTCGACGATCTTCTCTGCGCTCTGGTCGATGACCTGGTGGTCATAGGCCTTGAGACGAATACGGATCATTTCTTTTGCCATTTTGTCTGTTCCTCCAAATTTGTACGGTGTTTTCGTCCGTACGGTGAGCAACATCTCTATACGCTTAGCCGTGCGTATCATTCCTGCTCATGGAAAAACCGGCGCGCAAAATCAGACTTGTGATTCCGGCCGGTTCATGGCGCGGCGATCTACGCTGCGTAACGGATGTGAAACTCAGCCGCCCGATTTTCGGACATACTCCCCGAAAGTTACCTCGGTATCCCGAGCAATCTCCCGGTTCATCGCATTGTTCGCGCATTTGGGCATGGCACGCCCGTCGCGCGGACCTACGTATGATACTAAATCAAAGCCGCCTTGTCAAGAGAAAATTTTCCGTTTTTCATAAAAATTTTTATTGCATTTTGTGAAAGTCGCCTTTTACACAACATCTTGTGCCGTCAGTCGAAAAACAACCGAACGGCCAGCGCGGACATCAAGAACATCGCCAGATCGGCGCAGAGCGCGGCGGGAATCGTGTAGCGCGTTTTCGTGACGCCCGCCGAGCCGTAGTAGATCGCGACGGTGTAAAACGTCGTCTCGCTCGACCCGAGCATCACCGCCGCAACGCGCCCGACGTAGCTGTCCGCGCCGTAGGTCTCCATCAGCTCGCTGCCGACGGCGAGCGCCCCGCTGCCCGAGATCGGGCGCACGAGCAGCAGCGGCGCGGTTTCCGGCGGAATACCGAGCGCCGTCAGCAGCGGTGCGAGCAGCCGGCCGAGGAAATCCATCGCGCCCGACGCGCGGAACATGTACACCGCCGTCAGCAGCCCGACCAGCGACGGCAGGACGCGCAGCAGGACGGTCAGGCCCTCCTCCGCGCCCTTCGTCAGCGCGCCGTAGACGTCGACCCGGCGGCGCATGCCGTACACGCCGACCACGCAGAGGATAGCGGGGACGACCAGCTCGGAAAGCGGCATGTCAGCCCCTCCACACGCGGGCAAACAGCTTCGCGGCGGCAAGCCCCACAATCACCGCGACCGCCGACGCGAGCCAGACGGCGGGCAGGATATCGAACGGGTCGGCGCAGCCGAGCGCGGCGCGGACGCCCGCGACCGTCGTCGGCAGAAGCTGGATCGACGCGGTATTGAGCACGACGAGCAGGCACAGCTCATCGGACGCGACGCCCCCGCTGCCGCGCGCCATAGCGCGGGCGGCGCGGATCCCCAGCGGCGTCGCCGCGTTGCCGAGGCCGAGCATGTTGGCGGAGAGGTTCGCGGCAATGGTCGCGATGGCGTCCCCGTCGCGGGCGGTCTGCGGCAAAAGCCGCCGCAGCAGCGGGCGGAACATTTTGGCGAGCAGCGCACTGAGGCCGCTCTGGTTCATGACCTCCATCACACCGGTCCACAGGCACATCACGCCCGCCATCGAGATGCACAGCTCCACGGCGCTTCTCGCGCCCTCGATCGCCGCGCCGCCGAGCGCGCCGAGGTTGCCCGTGACCGCGCCGAACGCCACCGACAGCGCTACCATGCCCGTCCAGACCCATGCCATTGCCATAGCCTTTTCTCCCTTACATTATAATAATGTACTTTATGGCGCATGGGGAAAAATAATGCCCCTTGCAGGGCTGGGCGCCGATTGCATCGGCTGGGCTAGGGCAGGTTCCGCCTGCGGGCGGAGTGACTTTTCCGCCGCCGGAAAAGTCACCAAAAGGCCGCCAGAAACCGCAGGTTTCTGGTCTTACTTTCTGGTTTCTTGGTGGGTTGTGCCGTGTCTTTCCGGCGCTCCTTGTCGATACGGGATTCCTCGATTTCCGCTTGCCGCTCCCTTGGACGCTTATCGGTGCGTTGTGCCTCGAACGAAGCAGCGCCTACATATTCTTTACTTGACAGACTTCTCCGTTTATGGTACGTTCTATATGCCAAACCAATCTAATAAGTTAGCATTGCGTGTATTTTTGCATCGGCAAAAATGCACTTTCATTCAATGCACGCATTGCAAACATTGGATTGGTTTGGCGACCTGAAGGTGCGTTTTTCGTGGCGCGCCCTCGGGTGCGCCATTTTTTGTTTTTTGGGGAGGGGTAATCGCATGGAAACACCGCGAGAAATTTGGTCAAAGCTGGACGAGGAAAACGTCAAGCTCCATGACGCGTTGGATTTACTGTATGCCATGAGCGAGGCGGCGCGAAGCGATGACCTCGACCACAAGAAATATGCCAATGCGATAGACTTCGTCTGGGAGCATCTTTGCGGCATCGAAAAACGCTACGCGCTTTTGAATGAAGCCCTAGGCGCTGCCACCCACGAGGCACAGAGCCGCGATTAGAGAAAACGCAGCGGCAAGCGGAAATCGAGGAACACGGTATCGACAAGGAGCGCCGGAAACAGAGGCGCACTGTGTCGATACGCAATAGCGCTTTTCTCTACGGAAGTTTGAAACCGTTTCTCTTTTGGCGCTCCAAAAGAGAAACGGTTTCAAGAAAACGCTCCATTAAGAATGTCTGTGCGTCGCTTTCATCCTCTGCTCATGATTGAGAATCGTCTTGCGGATGCGCAGCGCGTGCGGCGTGACCTCCAGCAGCTCGTCGTCGGCGAGGAACTCAAGGCACTGCTCAAGGCTCATCTGCTTGGGCGGCACCAATCTCAGCGCCTCGTCGCTGCCGCTGGCGCGCATGTTGGTCAACTGCTTCTTCTTGCAGACGTTGACGCTGATATCCTCCTGCTTCGGACTGACGCCCACGACCATGCCCTCGTACACCGGCACGCCCGCGCCGATGAACAACTGCCCGCGCTCCTGCGCGTTAAAGAGGCCGTAGGTCACGCTCTCGCCGGTCTCGAACGCGACGAGCGAGCCCGTATTGCGGCGGCTCAGGTCGCCCTTGTAGGGCGCGTAGCTGTCGAACACCGACGCCATGATGCCCTCGCCCTTGGTATCGGTGAGGAACTCGTTGCGATAGCCGAACAGGCCGCGCGCGGGGACGAGGAACTCGATCTTCATGCGGCTGCCCACCGGCGTCATCTCGACCATGTCGCCCTTGCGGGAGCCGATCTTCTCGATCACCGCGCCCACCGCGTCGGACGGCACGTCGACGACAAGGCGCTCGATCGGCTCGCACTTCTGCCCGTCGATCTCCTGATACAGCACGCGCGGCGGCGAGACCTGGAACTCATAGCCCTCGCGGCGCATCGTCTCGATGAGGATAGAGAGCGACATCTCGCCGCGGCCCGCGACGTTGAACGCGTCCATCGCGCCCTCGATCTCGCTCACGCGCAGCGACACGTCCTTGAGCGTTTCGCGGAACAACCTGTCGCGCAACTGGCGGGAGGTGACGTACTTGCCGTCGCGGCCCGCGTAGGGCGAGTCGTTGATGGAAAACGTCATCTCCATCGTCGGCGCGCTGATCTTGACAAACGGCAGCGGCTCGACGGCGTCGGGCGCGCAGATCGTGTCGCCGATGGTCACGTCGCCGATGCCGGACAGGCAGATGATGTTGCCCGCCGTCGCCTCGGTGACGGCCTGCTTGCCGAGGCCCTCGAACTGATAGAGCGAGACGGCCTTCGCCTTCTTCGGCGCGGCGTCGGGGTCGTGATAGTTGCACACCGCGATCTCCTGATTCTGGCGCAGCGTGCCGCGCTCGATGCGGCCGATGGCCATGCGGCCGACGAACTCGTTGTAGTCGATGGACGAAACGAGCATCTGGAACGGCGCGTCCACGTCCGCCTCCGGCGCGGGAATGTATTCGAGGATCGTGTCGAACAGCGGCTTCAAATCGGTGCCCGGCACCTCCGGAGAGGTGGACGCCGTGCCGTTTCTGCCCGAGCAGAACAGCATCGGGCTGTCGAGCTGCTCCGACGTCGCGTCGAGGTCCATGAGAAGCTCCAGCACCTCGTCCACGACCTCGTACACGCGCTGGTCGGGGCGGTCGATCTTATTGACGACCACGATCACGCGGTGCCCCAGCTCCAGCGCGCGGGAGAGCACGAAGCGCGTCTGCGGCATCGGGCCCTCGGCGGCGTCGACGAGCAAAATGACGCCGTTGACCATCTTCAAAATACGCTCCACCTCGCCGCCGAAGTCGGCGTGGCCCGGCGTGTCGACGATATTGATCTTCGTGTCGCCGTAGCGAATAGCGGTGTTTTTGGCAAGGATCGTGATGCCGCGCTCGCGCTCCAGGTCGTTGGAATCCATGACGCGGTCGACGACCTCCTGATTCTCGCGGTAAACGCCGCCCTGCTTGAGCATCTCGTCGACCAGCGTGGTCTTGCCGTGGTCGACGTGGGCGATGATGGCGACATTGCGCAGCTTTTCGTTCTGCATAGGTATCAACTCCGATAGGAAATTTTACAACTTTGTTAGTATATGACGGTTCGACGGACTTTTCAAGATATTTTTCACATTCTCATTGACATTTTGCAGCAGACTGCGGTAAAATATTTAGGCAAATCGTACATACGCCCCCGTAGCTCAGCCGGATAGAGCGTCCGCCTCCTAAGCGGAAGGCCACGCGTTCGAATCGCGTCGGGGGTGCCAAAAAGAGAGCGCGGCC
>JAFTGG010000229.1 GCA_017458025.1 Oscillospiraceae bacterium
CCTTTTTATCGCTCCAGCAGCTCCACGAACGCCGCCTCGTTGCCTTTCGCCCGCTCGCGCAGCCCGCCCACAGCCGTCCGCAGCCGCTCCACATACGCCGCGCGGTCGTCCAGCACCGTTTGCAGCGCTTTCAGCGCCGCGTCCGCGTCGAACGCGTCCAGCGTGCCCGCCAGAGGCATATCCAGCGCGCGGGCGCAAGCCTCGACCTTCGGGTCGTAAACCACGCCGAGCACCGGCACGAGCGCGCAGGCGGCGAAGATCATGCTGTGCAGGCGCGCGCTCACCACCGCGTCCATGCACGCGAGCATATCCGCCATCGCCGCGGGGTCATAGGGCGCGGAAGCCTCATAGGCGGCCGCCGTCATCTGCGCGCGCACCGCCGCGCTCGCCGCCGTGTCGCCCGGCTGCTGCATGTCGATGAACACCACCGTCGCCGTCCCGCTCACCGCGTCGCAAAATCTCGCGAACGCCGCGACATTCGTCTCCATACCCGCCGCGAAGCGTACCGACAGCCCCACGATCGGCTTATCCGTCGGGACGCCGAGCGCTTTCAGCCGTTCGGCGCCGCGTGCGCGGTCGCCGCCGTGCATCGCGTAGACCGGGTCCGCGGTAACGCGGATGTTCGGGTTTTGCACGCCCATCTCCCGCAGCGCCTGAAGCGATTCCTCGTCGCGCAGCGTGATGACGTCCGCCATCTCCGCCACGTCGCGCACGCGCTCGCGATCGCGCGCCGTCTCCACGGGGCCGATGCCGTTGGCGTAAAACATGATGGGCTTGCCATAACGCTTCGCCATACGAATGAGCCAAGTATAATAGAGCAGCGAGCGCGTGGAGGTATGGTCCTGCAGCAGGCTTCCGCCGCCGCTGACAAAGCAGCTCGCGCCCTTGATCGCCCGCCGCACGGCAAACGGCTCAAAGCGGTGCGCCGCCTCGACGCCGCACTTCTCCCGCGTCTCCCGCGGGCGGCGCGAGAGCGCCACCAGCGCCGCGCCCGGCACCGTCTCCTGTAAACGGTCGCGCAGCGCGAGCAGGATTGCGTCGTCGCCGAGGTTGCGGAAGCCGTAATAGCCGGAAAGCGCGACGCGCGTGTGTGCGGCGAGCACGGCGCGATACGCTTCCGCCGCGTCCTTCGCCATACGCGCCACGGAATAATCGTTCTGAATGACCTCGCGGCCGTAGCGTCCCAGCTCTGCGCGCCGGTCGTCATCTAGTTGACATAATACTTTTACAATATCGCCGTACAGCAGCTCCTCGCTCGACGCCTCGCAGCCGCGGCAGCAGAAATTGTTGGATTGCGCGAGCGCGAGTTTGCTTTCCTCAAACAGGCCGATATATCCCTCGTTTCCGGAAACGATCACCGGCTTCGCCGCCGCCATCGCCTCGAGCGCCGCGCGGCTGACGCCGACAAACACGTCGCCCGCCGCGACGATCTCGTTGATATCCGTGCGCGCGCCGGTCATGACAATATAGGGCTCGCCCGCCGCCGCGTTCGCCGCGTCGGAGCGCGCCTTGATCTCGTCAAACACGTCGCCGCCGCCCGCGATCAGCAGCTGCACGCCCGGGATCGCCTCCCGCAGCCGCGGCGCGATGGCGACCAACTGCCGCGCGACCAGGGCGCGGCTCTCGTCCATGCGGCTCACATACGAAACGACGGGCTTTTCCGCCGACAGGCCGAACTCCCGTAAGACGCGCTCCCCCGACACGTCAGGGGAAAATTTTTCGGTGTCGATGCCGTTGATGGTCACGGAAATGCGCTCCGCCGGCACGCCGTAATTCTCAATGAGATACGTCTTGATGTCGTCGCTGACGGCAATGGTCCGCTCGCCCCAATCGGCAATCTTTTTGAGCAGAAAGTTTACATAAAACACCCAATGCGCCGAGGTGACAAACGGGAAGCCCATCTGCCGCTGCAATATGCCGCAGAGCAGCGCGGGAATCCGCGCGTGGGCGTGCACGACGTCGGGCTTCTCCTCGCGAATAACGCGGCGCAGAATACGGAGCGAGCGCAGCATAAGGAACGCGTCCCGCTTGTGCAGCGGCGCGCGGTGGCAGCGGATTCCCGCCTCCGTCAGCTCGCGCTCATAGACGCCGCCGTTGGAGACCACCGCGACCTCCCAGCCCTCGCGATGCAGTTCCTTGGAGAGCTCGACGACGTGCGTTTCCGCGCCGCCGATTTCGAGCCCCATCAGCACCATCAGGACTTTTTTGCTCATTTGATCTCCTCTATCGCGTAGAACACGCCGGCACGGCTGAAATACTGCGACAGCGCCATGACCTGCGCGCCGACCTTGAGCTCCGTGGCGCCGTCAAGGTAGTAGCCGTCCGCTTTTTCCACCGCGCGGCCCTTGACGCGCAGGTACATATTGTAGGTGTCCGGCTTTTCGGCGTACACGGCGCCGTTCGGGCCGTACTTCGTCTCGCCGTAGGGCTCCGTCCAGAGCTCGACGACCTCGCCGAGCAGCGCGCCGGTGATTTCCTCGTAAAATTTATCGCCGGCGTGGACGCTGTCCAGCAGCATGCCGCGCATCTCCGTAAACGTGATGACATAGGTCGCTTCCAGATCGCCGGAGGGAACGTCGCTGTTCTCCGCGATCTGCGCGCCCATCGTGTCAATGCCGACGACATAGCCCATGCGGGCGAAGCCCTGACCCTTGAGTCCCATCTCGCTGCCGACCTTCGCCGGCACGGAGCCGAACACAATATCGCGCGGCGTGGAGTAGGCGTCGTTTTCGACGGTCACATAGATATCGCGGGTCTCCCCGGAATCATAGCGCTCGAACGCGCCCGTGACAGGCGAAAACTCATTTTTCACATGCGGGACGCTGCGCACCTCCGCGATCTTGCCGACGTACACGCCGTCCGTCGCGCGGAACGCGTCCGCGCCGATCTTCATCTGATTCGCCATATCCGCCGGCGCCATCGTCAGCTCCACCGTGAAGCGCATCGGCGCGGTCTGCCGCGCCGCCGTCGTGCCGGTCGTACGGTCGCGCAGGGCGAATACGCCCGCCGCCGCCGCGACCGCCAGCACGATCAGAACGATATCCACCACGTTAAACTTTCTCTTCATCTTTTCCGCTCCTTCTCCGCGAGCACCTGCCCGTAAATCGTTTCGATCCGCCGCGCCATTCCGTCCGCGGTAAAGTTTTCGCGCACGACGCGCCGCC
>JAFTGG010000230.1 GCA_017458025.1 Oscillospiraceae bacterium
CTACTTTTTATAGCGCCGCAAGGCGCGTTGCATTTCGTATGAGACGCGCCGCTGTGCGTAGCACAGCGGCTGCAATGAGAATATCTTATTTTCATTGCAGAATCGTATGAGGCCTTGTTTGAAAAATGCCGACATGCCCATTTTTCAGACAAGACCTAGTCTCCGTGCTTGAACCGCTCGCGGTGTCCGCGCATGATCTCCGCGAGCAGCACGCCGGTGTCCGGCGGCGTGAACGTGATGGCGTTCGCGCCGGCGGCGATGGTCGCGCGGATAGTATCCTCCGTCGGGCCGCCAGTCGCCATGATGGGGAAGTCAGGGTGTCGTTCTCGCAGTCTCGCGACGACTGCGGGCGTCTGCGCCGACGCCGCGACGTTGAGGATATCCACGCCCGCCGCGATGCGCGATTCGGTGTTTTGCTCGGCGGAGACAACGGTGGACACCACGGGGATATCCACCGCGTCCTTGATCTGCTGCAAAACCTCCGGCGGTACGGGCGCGTTGAGCACGACGCCGATGGCGCCCATGTTTTCGGCGGCGAGCGCCTGATTGACCGAGCGCGTGCCCGACGTAAAGCCGCCGCCCACGCCGAAGAACACCGGCATATCCGCCGCGCTCATGACCGCGCTGACAATGCGCGGCTGCGGCGTGAACGGATAGACGGCGATGATCGCGTCGGCGTTGGTGTTGGCGATGATGGCGACGTCGGTGGAGAACATGATGGACTTGAGCAGCCGCCCGAAGATGCGAATGCCGGTGCATTCCTGGATACAGGGCGGGGCTTCGACCATGTGGTTGCGGAGCGTGCCGGTGTAGTTCGCGGGATTCTGCATGGTATCACCTTTCCTTAGTCGACGTTGGGGCTGGCGCGCATGGCGAGGATCGTCTGCCCGATCAGCCGGTCAAGGTCCCAGCCGAGCATCTCCGCGCCGCGCAGAATGATGTCGCGGTCGCAGCCCGCGGCAAATTTCCTGTCCTTGAACTTCTTTTTGACGCTCTTGACCTCCATGTCGTCGCAGCTCTTGCTCGGGCGCATGAGCGCGACCGCGCCGATGAGGCCCGTGAGCTCGTCGGTGGCGTAGAGCACCTTTTCCATCTGATGCTCGGGCTTCGGCAGCTCGCCGTGGCGCTCCGCGTCCTCCGCCCAGCCGTGGCTCGCGGTGGCGCGGATTAGCCGCTCGTCGAGCCCGCGCTCGCGCATGATCTCCTGCGACTTGACGCAATGCTCGTCGGGATACTTTTCAAAGTCGAGGTCGTGGAGCAAGCCCACGCACTGCCAGAAGTCCGCCTCGCCGCCGTAGCCCAATTGCTCCGCAAACCAGCGCATCACGTCGCCCACGACCTTGCCGTGGTGGAGGTGGAACTCGCCCTCGTTGTATTCCCGCAGCAGCGCGTAAGCCTGTTCGTAAGTCAGATCCATGATACAACACCCCTGTCAAATATTTTAAGGATTCTCGTCGGTAAAGTGGACGTGCGAAAAGATATGGTCGGAGCAGAAGCAGTGATAGCCCGCGCAGCGGGAGCAGTAGCGGAAGTCCAGCTCCGAATTGGTCTGGTTCGTGCGTCCGCAGACCGCGCATTTGCGCACGCCCGCCTCGGGCTGCCGCTCCTGACGCCGCGCGGTCGCGGTGGCGTTGTGGAAGCGCGCCGCCTGCTTGGAGCGCCGCTGCTCAAGATGCAGAAAGTCACGCATCTCCGGCCAGATCATGATGCAGACGTTGAGCAGCGCCATCAGCGGCACGATGCAGTAATACCAAGCGCCGCCGACGATGGGGGAGACAATGTCGAACGCGAAGTATGCGAGGTCGAGGTAGGCGATGTACTTCGCGCGAATGGGAATGGGCAGCGGAAAGAGCAGGAACGTCGCGTCCGGAAAGATGACCGCAAACGCGAGGAACATGGCGAACGTGACCTCGCTCGCGCTGTATACGGGCACGGAGACGCCGGAGATGAGGCTGACGGCCGACGCGCCGAGCACCGTCAGCACGACGCCGCCCAGATAGTAGCAGGTGAACTTCGCCGTGCCCCATTGCTGCTCCAGCGTGCGGCCCATTGAGTAGGTGAAGTAGCAGTAGAAGAAAAACAGCAGACCGCGCCCGCTGGGGACGAGCGCGAACGTGACAATGCGCCAGACCTGCCCTTGCAGGACGTGGCCGAGCGAAAAGTAGAGCAGGCTGGAGAGGCTCGTGCCCGTGGAGAAACTGTCGAGCAGGTAGACCGCGACGTTGCAGACGACGATGTAGAGCATCAGGTTGGGAATGCCGAAGTTCGGGTGCAGGATACAGAACCTGTCGATGGCGTTGTTGAGCTTTTTCAAAAATGTGCGCCTCCATAGAACTAGAATACCTGTTCATTATGCCACAAACAAGTTCGGATGTCATTAAGAATTTTTGAACATTCCGGCAAGCGCGAGCGTTTCGCAAAAAACAGCATATTGACAAACAGCGCATGACCCGCTATAATAAGGCTCGGCAATTGAATACTTCATCAAGAGCGGCGGAGGGACCGGCCCTGTGAAACCGCGGCAACCTGTTTTTCAAGGTGCCAAATCCGGCGTACGAGTCGAAAGATGAGGAAGGCAAGTAAGGACGCTCCCGGTCGATTCGATCGAGGGCTTTTTTGTTTTCCGAGAGAAAGAAAGGAGAATTTTTCATGGCAAAGCGTTTATTCACCTCTGAGTCCGTTACCGAAGGCCACCCCGATAAGGTCTGCGACGCCATTTCCGACGGCGTTCTGGACGCCATCATGGCGCAGGACCCGCAGGGCCGCGTCGCGTGCGAGACCAGCGTCACCACCGGCCTTGTGCATGTGATGGGCGAGATCACGACCAACTGCTATGTCGACATCGCCAAGATCGCGCGCGACGTGATCCGCGACATCGGCTACACCGACGCGTCCATCGGCTTTGACTGCAGCACCTGCGGCGTCATCACCAGCATCGACGAGCAGTCGGGCGACATCGCAATGGGCGTGAACAAGTCTCTGGAAGCCAAGGAATCCGGCGCGAGCGAGCTCGACAACGGCGCGGGCGATCAGGGCATGATGTTCGGCTACGCCTGCAACGAGACGCCGGAACTGATGCCGCTGGCGATCTCGCTTGCTCACAAGATGGCGAAGAAGCTGACCGACGTGCGCAAGGACGGCACGCTGAAGTATCTCCGCCCCGACGGCAAGACCCAGGTCACGGTCGAGTATGACGAGAATTGGAAGCCCGTGCGTATCGACGCCGTCGTCGTCTCCACGCAGCACGATCCCGACGTGTCGCTCGAACAGATTCGGAAGGACATGACCGAGCTGGTCATCAAGCCGACCATTCCCGCGGGCCTTTTGGACGCGGAGACGAAAATCTTCGTCAACCCGACCGGCCGCTTTGTCATCGGCGGACCGCAGGGCGACTCCGGCCTGACCGGCCGCAAGATTATCGTCGACACATATGGCGGCGCGCCTCCCCACGGCGGCGACGCGTTCTCCGGCAAGGACCCGACGAAGGTCGATCGCAGCGCCGCGTACGCCGCGCGCTATGTGGCGAAGAACATCGTCGCCGCGGGGCTCGCGGAC
>JAFTGG010000231.1 GCA_017458025.1 Oscillospiraceae bacterium
GAAGCAGGCGGCGTCGCGCGCGGCGTCCTCGGCCTTGACGTCCTCGCCGTAGAACACGTTGATGAACTCCGCGTCCCGCTCCTTCGCGGCGTCCGCGAGCTTGTTCAGCAGCGCCGAGATGTCGGCGTCGACGCCGAACAGCTTGCCGTCGAGCAGCGCGAGATAGTCGCCCTCGTGGATCGCCGCGCCGTCAAATTCGGAGTCGCGCGCGGCGTAGGTGATCTGCGCGGTACTGACGTTCCTGGCGGCGTCGAGCATCGACCGCTCGATGGCTGCGGCGTCGCCGGATTCGAGGTCGACCGCCATCATCGCGGAGATGCCCTGCGGCACGGTGGAAGTCGGGATCACGACAACGGTTTTCTCGGTCAGGCCGACGCACTGCTGCGCCGCCATGACGATGTTCTTGTTGTTCGGCAGCACGAACACCGTTTCGGCGGGCGTGCGCTCGATTTCGGTCAAAATGCTCTCGGTCGAGGGATTCATCGTCTGCCCGCCGCTGATGACGCCGTCCACGCCCATGTCGCGGAACACGTCCGCGAGGCCGTCGCCCGCGCAGACCGCGAGGAAGCCGTAGGGCTTGAGCTCCTCTGGCTCAGGCGCCGCGTCCGGCGCAGAGCCGATGTAGCCGTCCTCCATGTCGTCGTCCTCCAGCTCGTCGGCGGAGATGGTCTTGCGGCCGGCCGCCATATCCTCCTGCTGGATACGCATGTTCTCGATCTTCGCGACCTCCAGCGTGCCGTACTGCTGCGCGGCGTTCAGCGCGTCGCCCGGCGTGTCGGTATGGACGTGCACCTTGAACATATCGTCGCCCTCGCTGATGACGATGCTGTCGCCGATGGAGTTTAAGTATGCGCGGAAGTCCGCGAGATCGCGCTCGACGGTCTTGCGCACGATGAATACGGTGTCGAACGTGAAGGTGATGTCCTCGTCGCCCAGCTCCGCGAAGTCCGCCTTGTCGCGCGTCTCATGCGATTCGTCCAGCTCCGGCATCTCCTCGCCGCGCAGGCTCGCGAGCATGCCGCTCAAGATGATGAGGAAGCCCTTGCCGCCCGCGTCGATGACGCCGGCGCGCTTCAAAACGGGATTCATGTTGACGGTCTCTTTGAGCGTTTCCTCACCCTGGCGAATAGCGGCTTCGAGAATGTACTCGACGCTGTTGTTCTCCTCGGCGGCATGCATCGCCGCGTCGGCGGCAAGGCGGGAAACGGTGAGGATCGTACCCTCGGCGGGCTTCATGACCGCGTTGTACGCGGCGGCGACGCCCTCCTGCAGCGCGGCGGCGAACATGCAGCCGTCCGCGATTGCAAGGCCCTTGAAGCTCTTGGACACGCCGCGGAACAGCAGCGACAAAATGACGCCCGAATTGCCGCGCGCGCCGCGCAGCATCGCGTTCGCCGCGACAGACGCGACCTCGTCGACGGAGGTAAAGTCTTTCTTTTTGAGCTCTGTCGCCGCGGTCTGAATGGTCAGGCTCATATTGGTGCCCGTGTCGCCGTCCGGCACGGGGAATACGTTCAAATCGTTGACGCTTTGCTTGGCAGCGGTCACGGAGACGGCGCCGAAGAGCAGCATTTCACGGAAATCTGCTCCGGTGATGGTATCGTGCATGGAAGCAAGCTCCTCCTAGATCGTGATGCTGTCGACGCAGACGTCGACGCTGCGGATACGCGCGCCCGTGTTTTTGTTCACGAGGTAACGCACCTGCGAGATGATCTCGCGCGAAATGGCGGTCATGTTGACGCCGGACTCGACGATGATATGCAGCTCGATGGAGATGTCGCCCTCGTCGTGCTGCGTGATGTGAACGCCTTTGCTCATGGCGGTGGGACGCAGCAGGTGGACGAGCCCGTCGGTCATCGAGCGGTACGCCATGCCCTTGACGCCGTAGCAGCTCGTCGCGGCGGCGCCGGTGATGTCCGAGAGCACGGCGTCGCTGATCTGGATCTCGCCCTGATCGGTCTGGAGCTTGAACATAAAAGGTCTCCTTTCTCGAAGCCCTATTAAGGCACTTTACAGTTTTAACTATTATAAACGAACGCGCGCGGAATAACAAGTGCTATTTTGCCCGAAAAGTGCCTATTGCAAAATACGACGCTTTCCCATAATATATACGAAGTGAAACGGCGAAAAGAGGAACGCGATGGATTGGGCGGGCATGCTTCTCTATATGGTCTCGATGCTCATCACGCCGGGGCCGAATAATCTGACGATGATGTATTGCTCCGCGCGCTACGGCATGAGCCGGTCGTGGCGGTTCGCGCTCGGCAGCAGCGTCGGCTTTATCGCAAAGAGCTTCCTTTGCGGCGCGCTGAATCTCGCGCTGTCCAGAGCGATCCCCGCGGCGATGCCGTATCTCAAGTGGATCGGCGGGCTGTATATGCTCTATCTCGCGTACAAGATGCTTCGCGCGGGCTATGCGCCCGAGGAGGAGCATGCGGCAAAGACGGACGACTGTACGATCCTTTCCGGACTGATCCTTCAGTGCTTCAACATGAAAAGCTGGGTGAGCTGCCTCGGCGTGTTCGTCTTTGTCGTGCCGTATACCACGGCTTTTTCCGCGGTGGCGCTGGCCGCCTGCATCAACAGCGCGCTCATGGTCGCCTGCACCTTCGCCTGGGGGGCGTTCGGGCTGGCGTTCCGCCGCGTCTATAGCGCCCATCGCAAGGCGTTCAGTATACTGCTTGCCGCTTCGCTCGCGCTCTGCGCCGTCGCGGCGGTGCGATAAGGAGAACCATCATGCGAGTCATCACGGGAACGGCGCGGGGCAGACGCCTCGGCGAGCTGAAGGGGCAGGAGACGCGCCCGACCACCGGCAAGGTCAAAGAGGGCGTGTTCAGCGCGCTGCAATTCGATATCGAGGGCCGGCGCGCGCTCGACCTGTTCGCCGGCACGGGGCAGATGGGCATTGAGGCGCTCTCCCGCGGCGCGGCGAGCTGCACGTTCGTCGACCGGCGCAAGGACGCCGCGCAGCTCGTGCGCGACAACCTCGCCGTCTGCGGCCTCGCGGACAAGGCGCAGGTCGTGTGCGGCGACGCGATGGGCTTTCTCTCGTCGCTGCGCGGCAAGTATGACCTGATTTTTCTCGACCCGCCTTACGCGGACGATCTGCTGGAGCGCGCCGTCGCGCACATCGCGCGGTTTGACATTTTGGCGCCCCGTGGTATAATCGTGGCGGAGTGTCCGGCCGAAAAAACGCTTCCGGCGCTCAGCGCGCCGTATCACATTCATCGCGAGTACCGGTACGGCAAGATCAAGGTGACCGTCTATCACCGCGACGGAGAGGAAACGAACGCATGAACATCGCAGTTTTTCCCGGCAGCTTCGACCCTGTGACGCTGGGGCACATGGACCTCATTCGCCGCGCGGCGGGCATCTTCGACCGCGTCTATGTCTGCGCGATGGTCAACAGCGGCAAGACGCCGATGTTTACGAAGGAGCAGCGCTTCGCGATGCTCAGCGCGGCGGTCGCGGAGCTGCCGAACGTCACGGCGGAGGTTTGGACGGGCCTGCTCGCCGACTACGCGGCGGAAAAGGGCGCGCGCTACCTGATCAAGGGCGTCCGCAACGGCACGGACTTCGACACGGAGCTGGGCATGGCGCAGATCAACCGCGCGCTCGACGCGACGCTCGACACGGTGCTGCTGCCCGCGCGGACGGAATTTCTGCACGTCAGCTCAACGATGGTGCGGGAGATGGTGAAATACGGGCGGCCTCTGGCGCCCTATGTGCCCGCGGCGGCGATCGAACAGATGAAAGGGTGGAAAGACAATGGCGAATCGTGATGTGGAATACCTCATCGACATGCTGTACGACATGGTCAACGACGCGAAGAACGCGGCGTTCAGCAGCGAAAAATGCGTCATTGACCGAGACGAGGCGCTGGATCTGCTTGACGAGATCCGCGCGGGGCTCCCGGCGGAGCTCAAGCGTGCGCAGGATCTGATTCAGGCGAAGGAGGATTACGTCAACTCCGCCAAGCGCGAGGTCGGGCGCATGATGCAGCAGGCGGAATTTGACGCCAAGAGCAAGGTCGCCGACAGCGAAGTGCTTGTCGCCGCGCGCGAGCGCGGGCATGAGATCATTCAGCGGGCAGAGGAGCGTTCCAACGAGATGTACCGCGTCGTGAACGAGTATACCGACGACGCGCTGCGCCGCACGGAGGAGGCGATCCAGGCCGCCCTCAACGAGGTTAAGGAGAGCCGCGTCAAGTTCCGTGCCGCATCTGCAGCCCGCCGTCAGAAGGATCGCGAGGAGCTAAGCAAGTCCGCCAGAAAATCTGACAAAGAATCGGGATAATTTTTGTGAAAAGCACACAAAATAGAATAAACCGAAGCAATATTTAGACGTGGCAAAACGTCCCTGACACAAAATCTTGTGTCAGGGACGTTTTTTGATGCCCGAAAACCAAAACAGGCGTTTCAAAAAGCAGGAGATGCGACAAAAAGCGGCGCAATATTTCCGCTTGACTTTTTATGTGAACTTCCTCTATACTCAAAACAAGAGTGGGGGAAAGTGGTGGGAAATACCACAAAGTGGAGCCGCGTTCCCTGAATTGAACGAGAGTGGAGCCGAACCTGTTGCCTCGAAAAAAGGGGAAACGGGGGCTTTGCCCTCTCACTCGCATCTTGAGAGCGCTCGCGGAGAGGAGGGACGCAGCCGTGACCGGACAATATCAGCACAGCATCGACGCGAAGGGGCGGCTGTTTATTCCCGCCAAGCTCCGCGAGGAACTCGGCGACACGTTTTATGTGACCATTTCGGCGACGGACCACTGCCTGACCGTATACTCCGAAGCCGGCTGGGACAAGCTGACCGAACAGTTCGAGAGCCTGCCGTACACCAAGGCGCGCAAGGTGATCCGCCTGATCTTCGCCAACGCCGCGAAGTGCGAGCCGGACGCGCAGGGGCGCATCTTGCTGCCGCAGAAGCTGCGCGATTACGCGGAGCTGAAGAAGGACGTGGTCGTAGCGGGCGTGTCCAAGCGCGCGGAGATCTGGGACGCGGCGCGGTGGAACGCGCTGGAAGCCGCCGAGCTGGAGGGGGACGACCTCGCTTCCATTATGGAAGAGCTGGGCATTTAAGTCAATGGGTACCGATTACGGGCACAAGCCCGTGCTGCTTCATGAGTGTCTGGACGCGCTCGCGATCAAGCCGGACGGCGTCTACGTCGACGGCACGCTCGGCCGCGCGGGCCACTCCTCGGAGATCGTCCGCCGCCTGACGACGGGCAGGCTCATCGCGCTCGACCGCGACGAGACGGCGCTTGCCGCCGCGCGGGAGCGTCTGGCGGCATACATGGATCGCGTCGCGCTGGTCCACAGCAATTTCAGCCGCCTTGGCGACGTACTCGACGAAATGGGCGTCGGCGGCGCGGACGGCATGCTGTTCGACCTCGGCGTTTCGTCGCCGCAATTGGACGACGCGCGGCGCGGCTTTTCCTACAAGCAGGACGCGCCGCTCGACATGCGCATGGACGAGTCCGCGCCGCTGACGGCGAAGGAGCTGGTCAACAGCGCGCCGTACGAGGAGCTGCGCCGCATCTTGTACGAATACGGCGAGGAGCGCTACGCGCCGCAGATCGCGAAGGCGATATGCGCCGCGCGGGAGACGAAGCCCATAGAGACCACGCTGGAGCTGGCTGAAGTGATCCGCGGCGCGATGCCCGCCAAGGCGCTGCGCGAGAAGCAGCACCCCGCCAAGCGCAGCTTTCAGGCGATCCGAATCGCCGTCAACGACGAGCTCGGGGAGCTCGAACCGATGCTCGCCGCCGCCGAAGCGCATTTAAAGCCGGGCGGCCGGCTTGCGGTCATCACGTTCCACTCGCTTGAGGACCGCATCGTCAAGCAAAAGCTGCGCGACCTCGCCACCGGCTGCGTCTGTCCGCCGGAGTTTCCCGTTTGCGTGTGCGGGAGGACGCCGAAGCTGAAGCTTGTGACCCGCAAGCCCGTCGTCCCGGACGAGGCGGAACTGAGCGAGAATCCCCGCGCGCGCAGCGCGAAGCTGCGCGTCGCGGAAAAGTGTTAAAGGCACCGCAAAAACTGAGGAGAGGGGAATCCCCGCATGGCACGCCGCCCTACGCGACAAGTAAATAGCCGCTACGCGTCGGGCAACCTCGCCTATGACTACGATTACTTAGAACGCGAACAGCGCCGCCGCGCCGAGCGGGAGCAGCGGGAGTATGCCGAGCGCCGCGCGCGCGAAACGGTGCGGCGTCCCGAACCGCGCAGGCGCGTCGTTGAAGCGCCGAAGCGCCGCGAGCGGATCCGCGTTTCGCCCGCCGTTGTCCTTGGCTTTGCCGCGGCGGCGGCAATGGTGGTCATGCTGCTGATGAGCTACGCGCAGTTGACCGCGATCTCGCACGAGGTCGTCCGGCAGCAGAAGGAGCTCGCCTCGCTGCAGGAGGAGCACGTCAAGCTGATCGCGCGCTATGAGCGCACGTTTGACCTCACCGCCATCAAGGAGGCGGCGGAGGCGACTGGCATGGCAAAGCCCAGCGCCTCGCAGATTTACTACGTCGACCTCTCCGCGCCGGACAACGTGGTGCTTTATGAGCGCGCGGAGGCGAACGTCCTCGGTCGCGTGTTTACCTCGGTGGGACAGGACGTCGTGTCCGTTGTGGAATATTTCAAATGAGAAGAACTATACATAAGGGGTAAGGAACTTCCTTACTCCTTATGTCCGTGAATAGGGAGACGAAAAACATGGCCCAAACGACCAAAAGAACCCCCGATTCGGCGCGCCGCGCCAACCTGATGATCGGCCGCCGGACGCTGCTGCTCCTGGCGGTATTCGGCGTCGCGTCGTTCGCGCTGCTGTTTTCGCAGCTCTACCGGTGGCAGATCACACGCCACAATGAGCTGCAGGACATCGCCGTGCGCCAGCAGACGCTGCGCACGACGGTGAGCGCGTCGCGCGGCTCGATCTTCGACCGCAACGGGCGCGCGCTCGCGCTCTCGTCCACGGCGGAGAATGTGTTCATCTCCGCCAAGGAGATCGCGGAAAACGAGCAGGACAAAGCGCTGATCGCGCGCAGCCTCGCGGAAATCCTGAACGCGGACGAGGCGGATATCCTGAAGCGCATGGAAAAGACGGCGTACCAATACGACGTCATCAAAAAACGCGTCGAGCAGGAGGAAGCCGACGCGGTGCGCGCGTTTATCAGCGAGAACAAGATCCGCGGCGTATACCTTGAGCCGACGACCAAGCGGTACTATCCGTTCGGATCGCTCGCCTCGAACGTCATCGGCTTCACGAACGACGAGGGCGGCGCCTACGGCCTTGAGGCGGTCTACGACGACGTGCTGACCGGCGAGAGCGGTATGGTCGTCACGGCGAAGGATCTGAGCGGCACATCGCTGCTGTATCAATACGAGCAGTATTTTGACGCCAGAGACGGCGCGTCGCTCCACACGACCATCGACACCACCGTGCAGTACTACCTCGAAAAGGGTCTCGCGGAGCTGGAGTCGCGCTACGGCACGGGCAAGGGCGCGACGGGCATCGTCATGGACGTGAACACCGCCGCGATCCTCGGCATGGCGTCGCTGCCGGACTACGACCTCAACAGCCCCGCGGCGATCCATAACGATTTTCTGACCGAGGGCATGGACGAGGAAACGCTGCATGACCAGCTCGGAAGCCTGCGGCTCAAGCAGTGGCGCAACAAGGCGATCAACGACACCTACGAGCCCGGCTCGACGTTCAAGATTTTGACGCTGTCGATGGCGCTCGAAGAAGGCGCGGTCGATTTGAACTCCACGTTCAATTGCAGCGGCAGCGTCAACATTGAGGGCGAGACCATCAACTGCTCCAAACGCGCGCCGGGGCACGGGCATCAGACGCTCAAGGAGGCGGCGGGGAACTCCTGCAACCCGGCGTTTATCAACATCGGGCTCCGCGTGGGCAACAAGAAATTCGTCGAGTATATGAACGCCTTCGGGCTGACGCAAAAGACCGGCATCGACACCACCGGCGAAGAACGCGGCTTCATGAACGACGAGATCAATTACTCGACGCTGGCGCTCGCGTGCTACGCGTTCGGCCAGAACTTCAACGTCACGCCCGTCGCCCTCATCTCCGCGCAGGCGGCGTGCATCAACGGCGGCTATCTCCGTACGCCCTATATCGTCGATCAGGTCGTCGACGCCGAGGGCAACGTCATCTCCCAGCACGATACGACGCCCATCCGGCAGGTCATCTCCGAGGACACCAGCGCTACCGTGCGCGAGATTTTGGAGTACGTCGTTTCCGAGGGCACGGGCAAGAACGGCAAGGTCGCGGGCTACC
>JAFTGG010000232.1 GCA_017458025.1 Oscillospiraceae bacterium
CGCGGGCATTTTGCTGAGGCGCCGCGATGACGGATGAATATGTGGTGCAGGAAGAGCTTGCGTCCATCGAATATGCGCTGCTGTGTTACGACTATGGCAAGCTGGATGAATTTCTGAAGACGGGAAACGAGGAAGTCTCGGAGGACTACATCAACTGCTTTTACGGCGCGATGGATGTCGCCACAGATTTTTTTGAATCCCGATATTATGAAATCAGCAACGAAACAAAGTTCTATTTCAGCTATCGCGCCATGGTGGAATACTACCGTCTTTGCCGGATACACAGCTCAAAGCACGGGCTGCGCCTTCGCGACGACCCCTATATGATCGAGGCATTGCGCTTTGTCCAAGGAATGCTTGACTTTGGCTGCTACGGCGGTTACAGCGTTCATTTGCAGACGAAGATCAACCATGAATGGGCAAGCGGTCTGGTGATTTGGCTTGACGACAGCTATTTCACCGCGGAATTTGAACTGGCGGAGGCGCTGCTCGAAATCGGCGCATGGTATGAGGAAAGCTGCAGGCGGCTGCGTGAAGAACTCCTGCAGGAGCGCGCGATCCGGCTGCCCGCCTTGCCGCCGCACAATGCGGAAGGAGGTAAACGTGAACAATGAGAACGACCTGCTGATCCGGATCTCGCCGGAATCACGGCAGATCATGGTGGAGAGCACGGACAATGGGGTGAAGTCCGTCAAGGAGATTTTGCCCGAAACCTTTCTGGAGTGTGTCAGAAACAGCATTGCCAGAGAAAAGCAACGGGTGGGCAGCGGCTTTCTGCCGCAAAACTGCTTCCACGTCGCCATGTGCGAGGATGGAGCGAAAGACTACTGCATCTGGCACCCGCGCCTGCGCGCCGATATCAGCTATTTCGGAACGGAGTACAACGATTTTCCGCTGCCGCGGCTGGTGTTTGGCGTGAGCGTATTGCCGGAGGGCAAGATCTACAACTGCCGGCTCGGCGTCGTCAGGGACGAACCGCCCCGGGAGTCCACGCCGATGTACGTTTACCCGTTTTCCAACGTGGCGGGCTTCGGCCTGTGCACGGGAAATAACGAGCTGCCGGTCTACAAGAACCGCAGCACATTGGCGACCCTGCCGGATTACCTGCTGCGGCTGCCGAACAACAACGACAGCTTCAACGCGCTGCACAATAAGCTACGCTTGGGCTACCGGGATCTGTTGGAGCACCTGAAGAAGAAAGACCCCGCCTACTACTATTCGGACGTTCTGGTATCGAATGGCAAAACGTTAAAGGACTTTATCAGGGGATGATATGAATATTGATTTGAAAAAGCTGGAGAGGAAGCTCTGGCGTGCCGAACCGGAGAAAACATTGCCGGATGACAAGGTGAATCCGTACCTGCTGAACGTGCTGCTCCGGCGCTTGCAGGCGGGCGAGGACGTGACCTACGGCGAGGTGGACTTCTCGCAGTTTGCGGCGGACGACCTCCGCGTGTTGGCTGATTACATCAATCGTCAGAACGGAATGTCAGCCCGACTGTCCCGGCTTGTGGAAGACATGGACAGGGCGGAGCCGTATTGCTGTACGGCGCGTGTGTTTTGCTGAGGTGAGAGCATGGTTGAGATCAACGAATGGCTGTTGGAAACGCTGTATGCGCTCAAAAAGCTCTATGACCACGGCAAGGCGGACGAACTTCTTGCCGAATATGAGGACGAGAAATTGAGCGGCGAGGATATAGGCGATATCTCCATGCGTGGAGTGTGCGAGGTGTTCGAGAATACACGGAGCTATTGGGACGAATGGAGCGGAGAGGATATCTACGTTTTCTTTGATCCCATCTTCAACGAGTTCTACGGCCTCTGCGACGCATATGAGGAGAGAATAGGAGTATCGCGTGATCGGAACCCGCATCGCAAGGAGATCGAGCGGGCAATCGAAGTCGGCCTCCATTTCAACGACTACTCCTACGGCTACCATGTTTATGATGGCAGCCAGCGCGACGGCTCGTGCAAGATCATACTCAAGCTCTACCCGGAGTTTTGCTCCATGTATGAAGTGGCGGGCGGGCTTTTGGAGGTCTATGACGCCTATGCCAGTCATATCAAGCGGTTAAAAAAGGAGCTTGGTATGGAAGAAGAAACAAAAATCATTGCTCTGCCCGCTGTTCAGGCAGAAACAAAGGAGGCGGCATGATGGATAGCGAACTGGATACCGTTATCCGCATATCCCCGGGGCATCGGGAGCTTGTCGTGGAACAGAAGAACAGCGCGGGCGTGACCGTGCGCAAGTCGCTGACGCCGGAAACCTTCGCAAGATGCATCGTCGGCAGCCGCTTTGACGAGGTGGTGCGCTTTTCGGGAGTTCTCCCGGAAAACTGCATCGGCGTATCGCTCAGCGAGAACGCGACGCAGTATTTCATCCGCTATCCGGAGTTGTATGCCGACGTCACCTATTACGGGACGCTGTACGAGCGGTTCCCGCTCCCGCGGCTTGTTTTCGCGTTTTCCTATGACAACGAGAGCTGCAAGGTGGTTGGGAAAAAACTCTGCGTCGTGAAGGATGAACGGCTGGCACCGGAGACGCCGACCTATACCTACCCGTTTTCCAACGTACATACGGACGGCGGCATCTGCACCGGCAACAACGCGCTCCCGGCCTACAGGGACCCGACGCGCATAGCTACGCTGGCGGATTTCATCCTGCGTATGCCCAACAATGACGATATGTTCAGCATGAGTCATAACAAGCTGGGCCTCGGCTACCGGGACCTGCTGGAGCACCTGAAGGACAAGACGCCCGCGTATTACTACACGGACGTATTGATCCCAGACGGGAAAACACTCAAGAACTTTATGGAAGGAAGGTAAGAAAGCGTGCAGAAGGACTATCGGCAGATCCAGACGGAGCTTGCCAGGCCGTTTGCGCCGGAGGATCTGGAGTGGCGTATCCAAGTGACCACACAGGACAAGAGCAAAGGGCTGGCGGTGCCGTATGTGACGAACCGCGCGATCCAGGACAGGCTCGACGACGTGGTCGGGCCGGAGAACTGGCGCAACGACTACAAGCCGTGGCACAAGGGTGACAAGAAGGAAGCCCAGTTGTGCGGCATTTCCATCTATTTGGAAGACCGCAAGGAATGGCTGACCAAGTGGGACGGAGCCGAGGACACCGACATTGAGCCGGTCAAGGGCGGCCTGTCCGATTCTATGAAACGTGCGGCGGTCCAGTTCGGCATTGGACGGGTACTCTATAAGATGAACACCGTTTGGGTGCAGATTGAGCAGAAGGGCAAGAGCTTTATCATCAAGGATCAAGAGCGCCCCAAGCTCGATAAGGCATACATGGATATGCTGGAACGGCTCGGGCTCAAACCGGCACAGCCGGGCGGGCTGCAATCCCAGCTCACACCGAAGGCGGATAAAACCGCGCCGCAGGATAATCCCGCGCCCGAGGTGAAACCGCAGCAACAGCCGCAAAGGCAACAACAGCCGCAGCCCACGGCGCGGCAAACGCCGCCTCCCGCGCAGCAGACGCCGAGCGCGGAGAGCGGCAAGGTGACGAACTTCCCCGTGCGTCCCCAGTGGCAGTACAAGATCGTAACCGCGACCATCCAGCCCGGCATGACGCAGGAGTGCATGTCGCTGGAGATCGTCAATGCGGAGGGCAAGAAGATGCGTGCGTTCTACCCCACGGTGACGGAGGAGCTCGCGCAGGGAACGGAGCTGAGCGACGTGACGCTGGTGCTGAAAAAGCAGGGGACGGTCGCGTTCTATATGCTCAAGAGCTATCGAATCGCGGCGCCCGCCGAACAGGCGGCGTGACGGGGGGACTGCCATGGAGTATTTGGTCAATATCCGAGAAACGCTGGAAAAACAGGTCAGGATCGAGGCGGACGATGCCAACGAAGCGTTGCGCCTTTCCGAGAAGAACTGGAAAGACGCTTGCTATATTCTGGACTCCGAGTGCTTCACGGGCGTCGAGTACAGCGTGGTCGAAACAGAAAAACAATAGTCATCAGAAAGGAAGGTCAAATGAACGCTATCAAGAAATTTGAGATCGTCGGCATGAGCGCCTCGGGCTTTAAGTGCTATGGGGAGACGATAAGCGCGGAGTTCGGCAATCCGACCGTCATCACGGGCGGCAACGGCCGCGGCAAATCCAGCGTGGCGGACGCCATCGCGTTCGCCATCACGGGCAAGCCGTTTTTCGGCGAGGCAGGCATCGACCGCCTCTATTCCGACGGGAGCAAGGAAATCACGGTATCCCTGAACATCGTGGACGAAAACGGAAAGGATCATATCCTCTCCCGCGCGCGGCATAATGACCGCATGATGATCACCTTTGACGGACGCGACCTGCGCCAGTCTGACCTCACGGAGATGTTCGGGGAAAAGGACGTGTTTCTCTCCATCTTCAATCCCCTGTACTTCATCGAAGAGCTGGGGGACGACGGGCGGAAGCTGTTGGAACGGTACTTGCCGAGCATCCCGCACGAAACGGTGCTGTCCATGCTCAGCAAAAGCGTGCAGGAGACGCTGAAGGACGAGGAGATCCTCTCGCCCGATACCTACCTCAAGAAACGCCGCGAGGAAATGCGCGAGCTGGAAAACACCTCGATCTACCTCACCGGGCAGAAAGACCTTGCCGAGACGCAGCGGCGCGAGGCGCGGGAAACCGCCGACCGGCTGCTGGGGGAAACCGCGGCGCTGGAAACCGAGATCCGGGAGCTTGAGGAAAAGCGTCTCACCGCCGATCTTGTGGAGTCTCAGGAGCGCTTGACGGATCTGAGCGCGCGGTATGAGGAGATGGCGAAGGAAAGCCCTGAGACCGCGGACACCTCCGAGATCGACGAGAGCCTGAAGGCGCTGCATCAGAAGCTGGGCGAGCGGAGCGCGGAGCAGTACGCGCCGAAGTA